>JALHUG010000047.1 GCA_022866185.1 Dehalococcoidia bacterium | reverse complement strand
CGTTATGTCCCACCCCTGAGACGATGGCGGTAGAGAGCACCAAGAGCCGGATCCTCGCCCTCCTCAAGCGCAGCGCCGGCAGCACGGTGGAGGAGCTGGCGTCGGCGCTGGAGCTGGCCCGGATGACCGTCCGCCAGCATCTGGCCACCCTGCAACGGGACAACCTTGTGACCGCCCAGGAGGTGCGTCGCCCCACCGGTCGCCCCCATTTCGTTTACTCACTCACCGATAAGGGTGAGGAGACCTTCCCCAAGTGCTACGACCGCCTGGCTGACATGATCATCGATGAGGTAGCCTTGCTGGACAGCAGCGAGATCGAAGGCCTCTCATCAGCCGAGAAGAAGGCTCTCCTTTTCCGCAAGTTGGCTCGCAGGATAGCCAGCCAGCACGCTCAGCACCTCGAGGGCACGAGCCTGGAGGAGCGGGTGTCGGCGGTGGTCGACATCTTGCAGGCGGAAAGCGGATTCGCTGAGTGGCACAAGCTGGAGGAGGGCTTCGAGATTCTGGGCTATAACTGCGCCTATCGCCGGGTGGCCGAGAGCCAGGACGAGGTTTGCGTCTGGCATCTGGAGCTGCTCAGGCAATTGCTGGGCGGCCATGTGCGAGCGGCCGAGTTTCAGAGCCGCGGCGACGATTGCTGTCGGTTCATCGTGGAGACCAGCGCTCTTCCTTCCAGGAAGAGGGAGCGTCCGAATAGGAGATAGCGGTGGAACAAGGAGAAGGCAAACAGGGCCCCAGCGAGGAGGCGATCCTGGCCGCTCTGCGCACCGTCGAGGACCCAGATCTGCGTCAGGACGTCGTTAGCCTGGGCATGATCCGCGACCTGCAGGTCAGCGGTGGCAAGGTGGCCTTCAGGTTCGTGCTCACTACTCCCGCCTGTCCCATGCGCAGCGAGTTCCAGCGCAGGGTCGAGGAGGCCGTCCGTGCCGTTCCCGGCGTTGAGAGCGTCGAGGTGAAGATGGATGCCGATGTGCGGGCGCACTCGCCTCTAAGTGGCCCGCGGCCGGTGGAGGGCGTGCGAAACATCATCGCCGTTGCCAGCAACAAGGGCGGCGTGGGCAAGTCCACGGTGGCCGTGAACCTGGCCATCGCCCTGGCCAAGCACGGAGCACGGGTGGGCCTGCTGGACGCTGACCTCACCGGGCCCAACATACCCACAATGGTCGGGCTGGAGCAGGGTTACCAGGCTGATACAGGCCTCGTGCCGGTGACCTGCTACGGTGTCAAGGTGGTCTCCATCGGCTTTCTCTTGCGGCCAGGCCTGCCGGTGATCTGGCGCGGCCCGCTGATCGGCAGCGGCATCCGCCAGCTGCTCCATGAGCTGCCCTGGGCTGCCGACGGCGACCTGGACTATCTGATCATCGACCTGCCGCCGGGCACCAGCGACGCCCCCTTGAGCATGGCTCAGGAGGCGCCAATCGCCGGCGTGGTCATCGTCACGACCCCTCAGAGCGTATCGCTGGAGGACGCCGCCAAGGCGGTGACGATGTTCGAGAAGCTGGACGTGCCCGTGTTCGGGATCATCGAGAACATGAGCTACTTCCTCTGCCCCCACTGCGGCGAGCGCACGGAGGTCTTCGGCCACGGCGGCGGTCGTGAGGCAGCGCAGAAGCTGGGGCTGGACTTCCTGGGCGAGATCCCTCTGGACGTTCAGGTGCGCGCCAGCGGCGACGAAGGCGTACCCATCGTGGAGCGGGAGCCCGACTCGCCGGTGGCTCAGGTGTTCATGCTCATCGCCGAGCGCATTGCCGCTCGCACCAGCGTCCAGGGGTTCTTCGAGGAGACGGGCGCGGGGTAGAAGCGGGCTAGCTAGCCCCGCCCGAGCGGGCCGCCGCCAACCGCTGGCGGGCGATCTCCACGTAGCGGGCCTCGCTCTCGATGAGGAGCCAGCGGCGGCCCTGCCTCTCGGCGGCGACGGCCAGGGTGCCAGCGCCGGCGAAGGGGTCGAGCACGAGCTCGCCGGGGTTGCTGGCGATGAGCACCAGTCGCTCCACGAGCGCCAGCGGCTTCTGCGCGGGGTGCTTGCCGAAGGCGCGCTCGGAAGGGGGGGTACAGGGTATCTCCCACAAGTTGCGCATCTGCTTTCCGCTGGCCAGCTCCTTCGCCTTCCAGTAGTTGAACGTCCAGCCCTTGGCCTTGGTGGGCGTGTCGTTCACCGCCCACACGATTTGCTCGGTGCTCTCGGTGAGGGTGCGGGCGGTGATGTTGGGCTGGGCGTTGGGCTTGAACCAGACGATGGAGTTGTTGACGCGGCGGCTCAGCACATTCTGGAGGATGAAGCCGATCTGGTAGATGTTGTGGTAGGTGCCGAAGACGAGGATGTTGCCGTTAGGCTTGACCACCCGGCAGACCTCCGACAGCCAGGCGACGTTGAACTGGAAGAACTCGTCCTTGCTGAAGCGATCCCAGGATTCCTGCATGGTCACGTGGGAACTGAAGGCCCAGCCCAGGCCGCGCTTGCCGCGACGCCCGCCGCCGGAGGCGATGCCGAAGGGCGGGTCGGCGATGCAGTGGTCGACGCAGGCGTCCGGCCACTGCCGCATGACCTCCAGGCAGTCGCCTTCGATGATGGAGTTGGGAGCGGGCTCTCGAGTCATATATTTAGGTCCTGCGGGTCACGTGTCTTGCGCCCTGCGGGTTGAAACCCGCAACTACGAAACCTACACATCCTAGACTTAGAGCTGAGGGTTTATGGCCATCAAGAAGATAAGAACACCCCTGAGGGTTGAAACCCTCAGCTTTGGGGAAGCTGCGGGATTTATCCCGCAGAGGTGAATTTAAATAGTTGAACGCCATTAACCCTCAGGTTCTCTAAACGATCGTCACACCCCGCTGGTTGATCCTCTTAAACAGTTTAATTGAACTCTGCGGGTTGAAACCCGCAGCTTTCAGGTGTGCCTCAAGGCTCTCGCTTCTTGAGAGCGCATGTAACGCCGAACCCTGGGGACTTCCGAGGGATCGAGCCGACGGAAGCCGTAGCCCTTCTGCCAGAACGAGTTGTGGCCCATGTCCACTTTGAGTTCCGGAAACTTGAGGAAGATGTAGCGGGAAGTTGCGCCCTTGAGCCGGTGCATCGCCGACGACAGCGCCTGTTCCGGCTCAAGGCGCATCAGAAGATGCACGTGATCAGCAACGGTTTCCATCTCCAGCAATTTGATGGAGGTGCGGGTGGCGACTTCTCTCAACAGACGCCTGATCTCCGCGCCTATTTCGTCCACGAGGGCGATCTTGCGCATCTTGGTGCTGAACCAGACGTGGCACAGGTCTTCCACCACTTACCTCTCGAAGCTGAGGGTTTCAACCCTCAGAGATGAACCTAGATAGTTCATGCCCATAAGCCCCCCAGCTACGTTGTCCCTAGCTGCGGCGCTCTAAGACGTAGGCCACGATGTCCCGCAGGGTGCGGCGGGCAGGGTTGTCTGGCAGGACCATCAGCGCCTCCTCGGCTTCCTTGGCAAAGCTCTCCGCCATCTGGTAGGACTCGCGGGGGATATCTGACTGGCGGATCATCTCCACCGCCTGGCCGAGGTACTCCTCCCGCCGGCGATGGGCAAACAGCTTACCTATGGGGTTGTTCCTGGGGTAGCGATCGAGCAGGAGCAGCGATGGCAGGGTCAGGGTGCCCTGACTGAGGTCGCTGCCCACAGGTTTGCCCATCTCCTGCTCATCGCCAACGAAATCGAGGATGTCGTCCACGACCTGGAAAGCCATGCCCAGGTTGTAGCCGTAGCCCTTGAGGGCTTCCACTCCATCCTCGCCGACCTCGGCCAGCATGGCTCCACCCTGGCAGGCGGTGACAAACAGGGAGGCCGTCTTGCCCCCGATCCGCTGGAGGTACTGGCGCACTGTCTGGCTGGTGTCGTAGGCGGTCATGTCTTGACCAATCTCGCCTTTGGCGATGGTCATGAGGGTTTGGCTGAACAGGCGGATAACATCGATATTGCCGGTGCGGGCGGCAAAGTTGGCGGCCTGGGCAAACATGTAGTCGCCCAGCATCACAGTGGTGGTGTTGTGGAATACGCTGTTGGCCGTGGGGTGGCCGCGGCGGGTGGCGGCGTTGTCGATGACGTCGTCGTGCACGAGGGTGGCCGTGTGCAGCAATTCGATGGAGGCAGCCAGAGGGACCAGCAGGTCAAGCCTGTACTGGCCGAACTGCCCTGCCAGCAAGGAAAGGGCGGGGCGCAAGCGCTTGCCTCTGGCGGCCAGCACCAGGTTCAGCATCTCGGCCAGGGGCTGATAGTCGACGTCCCTCAGGGCGTCGATGGCCTCGTCGACCAGGTCCAGGTCCTGGTGAACGGGGCCGTAGAGGGTGTCCAGCTTCACAGCGCCTCTTTCTTCTCCGCCGGCGCAGAGCTGTCGGCCTGGGCAATGCCATAGAGAGCGGCAGCGTTGACGCTCGTCTTCTCCGCCACCTCTCGAATGGTCTGGGCACGTATCTCCGCTATCCTGCCGACCGTCTCCAACAGGAAGGAGGGCTCGTTGCGGCGCCCCCGCCTCGACTGAGGGGTCAGGTAGGGGGCGTCCGT
>JALHUG010000046.1 GCA_022866185.1 Dehalococcoidia bacterium | reverse complement strand
CGGCAGGCGAACCCTGGGATGCTCGCCAATACGCACGGCCATGATGTTCATGTCGTAGACGGCCTGGGGCTCGCGAGCCAGGAGGATAATCCAGCCGGTGGTCAGGGTATAGTAGAGGTCGGAGTGGTCGCAGCGGATGTCCAGGGGGCTGCTGACCGTGCGATTCACGAGCTGTAGGAGCATGGGGAAGCGGCTACCTGACTGAACGGGGAGTTGTTCCAGAGAGTAGAGGAGGCCCTGGGAGGAGGTGGCATTGAAGACGCGACCCCCGCCGCTGGCGGCGCCGTAGCAGAGGCCAGCGGCGCCATGCTCGCCGTCGGCGGGGACCATGCGGATCTCATGCTCACCCTCCGCCTTCATCTCGTCCAGGAACTCAGCGATCTCAGTGGAGGGCGTGATGGGGTAGTAGCCCATCAGGTGAAAGTTGATCTGCTTGGCCGCGCGAGCGGCCATCTCGTTGCCGGTGCGGAAGTCCACCTTTTGAACCAGCTTCGCCTTTTCTTCCGTGACTGGCTGAGTCATGATTCCACTCCTTGCCCAATCAACCTGAGGTCGTCTGGTGTGTCTACCTGCCCTGAGCCAGGTGGGGAAACAGGACTACCCTATGAGCATCGGCATAGCCCTCCGTCTCCCGCATCTCCACTAGGGCGTCTGTGGGGCAAGCCTCGATGCACTTCAGGCAACCCTTGCAGTAACGGTAATCGATGCCAACCAAGCGCACCCCCGACTTGCCATCCTCTTTGGTGTAGGTCTCCCAGACAAAGCAGTAGTCTGGGCAGACGATATCGCAAAGGCCGCAGTGGACGCACTTTTCCATGTCCAGGCCAGGCAGAAAGCCCTGACGGGAGGCCGATAGGTCCTTCGTGGCGCTATTGCCCGGGTTGATGACCATGCCCCCCCAAGGGGCGTTGAGGTAGCCATAGGCCGGTTGGGGACGGGCAACGCCGGTCGCCCACTCCCCTTCCAGCGGGAATGTCTCCAAGCGGAGCTCATCGTGGCCACGCTGGAAGGCGCGCAGGTTGCCCTCCAGCAGGTGGGGGTAGTGACGCCCGAAGGTCTCGCTAATGGTGGCTTTCACCACCTCGAGGTCGATGAAGGCAGCGACACGGGTCACCGCCCCCAGCATCGCCATGTTCGGGCGGCTGCTTTCAGCCACGGCGATGCCCAGGGCGTCCACCACGCCGATGGTGCCGCCCGGCAGCCCCAGGCGCTCCTTCATCTCCCTGGGCGAGGCGACGCTGTTCACGATGATGACCCCATCCGCTCGCAAGCCCACGGCGACCTTCTCCCGCCCGATGAGGGCCTCGTGGAAGACCGCTATCAGGTGGGGTCGGTCGATAGGGCTGTTGGAGCGCACTATCTGATCGGGGCTGCAAAATCGAATATACGACTTCACGGGTGTGCCCTTCTTTTCCGAGCCGTAGGAGGAGAAGTGGGAGCCATTCAGGCCCAAGCGCAGAACGCCGACCTCGGCCAGGAGCTGGCCGGCCACGTGAGCACCCAGGCCACCGATGGACTCCAGACGAATGCCGTAGAACCCGTCCTCATCCAAGTTTTTTGGCAGGGCAGCGACCATGTTCAGTCCTCCTCGTAGGACGCAGGCAAACGCTGGCGTTCTCAAGTATTGAAGGGACGTACCTTCACATATCCATAGTAGCGTAAGAACACTTTACAGGACAGATCGGCCTTGACGACTCACTGGTTCGCCGTTGGTGGTTTAGTTCTCGACCCCCGCCTGAAGGCGGGGGCATCG
>JALHUG010000045.1 GCA_022866185.1 Dehalococcoidia bacterium | reverse complement strand
GAAGGTGGCCCTCACGGCCTGCATGCGCAAACTCCTCACTATCCTGAACGCGATGATTCGCCATCAAACCCCTTGGAGCTTGCAGGATCATGCACTCTAACCTTGACAAGCAAGACAGTTGCTGAGCAGAGCGAAGGGTCTGGGCCACACGTGGCTCCCGCTGCCCGCTCACCCTGAGGTTGCCTCCTTCCGCTCATCCTGAGCTTGTCGAAGGAGGAGCGGGGGCTCATGGTTCGACAGGCTCACCATGAGCGGCCCAGAAGAGGCGCCGCCTCTGGCCGCGGATACCTCAATCTTCACATCTTGCCACGTTCACCCCTTGACAAGATTCCGAAGGCATGAAATAATCATGGTACATAGTTTTGATACAATTAATCGTTTCATTTTGAAACGAATGATAGTATGTTTCAGCCAAAATATCGCAAGACGCAAGTGATAACCGCGGGCCTTGAGGCCATTGATCGAGCCAAGTGGCTCATTGAGAACGTGCTGATCATGCCCAAGTACCAGCTTTGGATTAAGCGCCAAACAACAGTCAGGCGTGCTTCCGCCACGACCGGAATCGAGGGGGCCTCGCTGGACGAGGCAGCGGTCGGCGAACTAATGAAGAGTCAGCGTGGAAAACTGAGCACGGATGAGATCGACAATCTGAACGCAGTCGAGGCATATGACTTCGTAGACTACCTCAGCGACCAGCCGGACCTTCCTGTTGATGAAGGAGTGATCCGGCAAATCAACCGCCTATTCAAGAAGGGGGCTCCTGACGCCAAAGACCCAGGCAAATATCGTAACGGTGAGAATAGAGTAGGCGAGTTCGTCCCTCCGAACCAAGGCGATGTTCCCGCATTGATGCGAGATTTCGCGCTCTGGATTCAGGCTGACACCGAGACGCATCCAATCTTGAAGGCAGGGCTAGCGCATATCCACCTAGTAGCGATTCACCCCTTCTGGGACGGAAACGGCAGGACTGCGAGAGCGCTGGCCGTCCTCATTCTGCAAACGTCTGAGTACGGCTTCAGAAAGCTTCTGTCTCCAGAGAGCTTGTACTATCAGTTTCGTGACCGTTACTTCACAGCGATTGAGACCACGCTGGGCGGGGAGTTCACAGGCAGCTACGATGCCACTCCCTGGCTTGAGTTCTTCGTCCAGTCTTAGATTGTACACAGTCGACAACTCGCGGATGGCCTGACGGACTGGCGGCGGGCCATGGATGAGATCCATGAGGAAGCCCGGGAAAGCGGGCTAGTTCAGCGGCAAATAGATGCGCTGGTCTATGGAGCGAGGATGGGGGAAATCACCAGGAGAGACTACATGGATATTGCATCGGTTTCGGGAGTCACTGCCTCGCGTGATCTTCGGAAACTGGTGGAAGAAGGATACATCATCCCAGTTGGCAGCGGACGAGGCCGGCGATATCGCCATAAGGGCGCGGCCGAGGATAAGACAAAGCCGCCGCCGGAGCAACTCGAGATGCCACTTGCGGAAGGTGAGTGACCCAATCGGCTAGCGCCCGTCACCCCTCGCCGAGATTCTTCGCTGCGCTCAGGGCGAGCGGCTGGTGCGCGCTACTCCGCCGGCGGCCGACGACGGCGGGGCGCCCGCGGCTTGGCCGACCGCTCGGAGGGGGCAGAAGCGCGGGCCGGGGCCGGCTCCGACTCCTCGATGAGGACATCCAGGAGGGCCCTGATGGCCAGCAGGTTCTCCTTGCAGGCCGATCGCAGGTGGTGTCTCGTGTCTTTAGGGAGCCTCGTTGTTGTCATTATCTGCCAACCTCCTGTCCCACCACCACCTTCGCCACCTCCGCCTCCTCGCGCCTGAAGACGTATTCGCCGTCCGGGGTGACGTCGACCAGCGCCGTGTCGCCCTCGCTGAACTCGCCGGCCAGGATGCGCTTGGACAGCGGGGTCTCCACCCGCCGCTGCACCGTCCGCCGCAAGGGGCGGGCGCCGAACACGGGGTCGAAGCCCTCCTTCACCAGCGCTTCCTTCGCTGCCTCCGTCAGCTCCAGACCGACGCCTCGCTCGGCCAGGCGCTTGCGCACGTCGTGGGTCAGCAGCTCGATCACCTGCTTCAGGTCTTCCTCGGTCAGCGGCTCGAAGATGATCGTCTCGTCGATGCGGTTGAGCAGCTCGGGGCGGAAGGTCTCCTTGAGGGCCTTCTCCACGGCGCTGCGCAGCCGCTCCCTCTCGCTCTTGGTCTGCCTCTCGGCGGGCGTGAAGCCCACCGTTGGCCGCTGGAACTCGGCCGTGCCCAGGTTGGAGGTCATGATCACCACCGTGTTGCGGAAGTCCACCGTCCGGCCGTGGCCGTCCGTCAGGCGGCCGTCCTCCAGTATCTGGAGGAGGATGTTGAACACGTCCGGGTGGGCCTTCTCCACCTCGTCGAAGAGGACGACGCGATAGGGCCGGCGGCGCACGGCCTCGGTGAGGCTGCCGCCCTCCTCATAGCCCACGTATCCCGGCGGTGCGCCGATAAGGCGGGACAGCGTGTGGCGCTCCTGGTACTCGGACATGTCGATGCGCACCATGGCGTCCTCGTCGTCGAACATGAACT
>JALHUG010000044.1 GCA_022866185.1 Dehalococcoidia bacterium | reverse complement strand
GGGAGACCAGGCAGGGAAAGCATCCGCGGCGGGGTTATTGGTGAGGTTGATCTGACCCGAGCCGTCGGCGTTCATCACGTAGACCTCGTCGTTGCCGTCGCGGTTGGACTGGAAGGCGATTTTGCCCGCAGCGGGGGCGCCAGCGGTAGCGGAGGGCGTGGGCGCGAGGGTCGGCTCTCCGGCCGCAGCGGTTGGGCTTGGTCCGGCGGTAGGCGCGCCGCCCTCATCGCCTCCACCGCAAGCGGCGAGAGGCACCGCCAGGCAGATCGCCAAGAGAAGGGCTATCGCGACGCGCGCCGTCTTCATTGTGCTGCCTCCATGCTGGCTGTCCGTCTCCTACTCGGGGCCACCTCATCCTACTGGCGGGCGCAAGCGGCGTCAAGGAGAAATGACCGCCGAGGGGCAACCGAAGGCCAGCACGCACTGAGGGCAGAGCGGCCTCTGAGCCTTGCAGATGCGTCGCCCGTGCTCGATGAGGCTCATGTGGAAGGGGTAGACCTCATCGGGAGCTAGCATGCCCTCCAGCAGTTCGTGGGCATCCGCTGCCCCCACCCCAGGTGGCACCAGCCCCAGACGCTTTGCGACGCGGTAGACGTGGGTGTCCACCGGCAGGGCCGGGCGACCCAGGGCGAACAGCAGGACGCAGGCGGCGGTCTTGGGCCCAACCCCCGACAGGGAGCGCAGCCAGGCCTTGGCCTCCGCCAGGGGCATCTCCGCCAGGAAGGACAGGTCGAAGGAGCCCAGGCGGGCCCACACCTCCTCCACGCTCGCCTTGATGCGAGGCGCCTTCACGCGGCCCAGGCCGCCCACGTGGATGGCCTCGGCGATGGCCGTCGGGTCGGCGGCCAGGAGCGCCTCCCAGGTGGGGAAGCGAACCAGCAGGCGAGCGAAGGCGCGGCCGGAGTTGGCGTCGGAGGTGTTCTGGGAGAGGATGGTGCGGACGAGCTCGCTCATGGGGTCGCTGCGGGGCCGCCAGCGAAGCTCCCCGTACTCCTGGCGCAGCAACTCGATGATCTCCCTGGGCTTCAGCACCGAGGCCCTCGACCCGATTCTAGCACAGCCGCCCTTGTGGTGGCCGAAAGGGGAACCGTATACTGGTTGCGTCCGTATCGAGGGGAGGTCTATGACCAGGAAAGAGATCCGTCTGACGGAGCTCGCATCCTGCGCGGGTTGAGCAGGTAAGGCAGGGCCAGAAGCCCTGGCGCAGGTCCTGCGCCAGCTCAATGACGTGCTCGCGGGCGCCCACCTGCCTAACCTGTTGGTAGGTCTGGATGCTCGCGACGACGCCACCGTCTATCGTTTGAACGACGAGCAGGCGGTGGTGCTAACGGTGGATTTTTTTGCCCCACTGGTCGACGACCCCTACTCCTACGGCGCCATCGCCGCCGCCAACGCCATGAGCGACGTCTATGCCATGGGCGGCGAGGTGCTCCTCGCCCTCAATGTGGCCGCCTTCCCCGACGACCTGGACCCGGACATCCTCGCCGACATCCTGCGGGGCGGCGCCGACAAGGTGTTCGAGGCTGGCGGCATCATCGCCGGCGGCCACACCATAATCGACAAGGAACCCAAATACGGCCTGTGCGTCCTCGGCCTCGTTCACCCCCAGCAGATCTTCACCAAGGGCGGCGCCCGCCCCGGCGATGCCCTCTACCTGGGCAAGCGCCTGGGCACGGGCATCATCACCACCGCCGCCAAGATGGACATCGCCGCTCCCCACCACCTGGAGGCGGCCATCGAGAGCATGCTTCGCCTCAACCGTCACCCCTCCCACGTCGTGCGTGAGGTGGGTGCCCACGCTCTCACCGATGTCACCGGCTTCAGCCTGCTTGGCCACGCCTTCGAGATGGCGGAGGCCAGCGGCGTGGCCTTTCGCATCGAGGCGAGCCGCGTCCCCGTCCTAGAAGGCGCCCTGGAGTACGTCGCTCAGGGCGCCACCACCGGCGGCGAGTCACGCAACCGCCATGCTTGGCAGGAGAAGACGACCTTCCAGGACGACATCTCTGAGGAGCTGGCCTCCGTCCTCTTCGACCCTCAGACGTCGGGCGGCCTGCTTATCGCCGCCTCGCCGGAGCAAGGGCGAGAGCTGGAGCGGCAGTTCGCCCTGAGCCACCTCACCCTCTGGCGCATCGGCGAGGTGGTCGAAGGGCGCGGCATCACGGTGGTGCGCTAGCGGCGCTCCTCCCTCAAAAGGGCAACCATACCCATCACGACAGCGTAGTCCCCTAGCTCGGCCGGCCTGAGCTGCACTGCCTTCAGGGGCTCCGGCATGGCCCGCGCCGCCATCTCCGCCCTGGCGGGCGCCAGCAGGAGCTCGCCCGCCTTAGTCAGGCCGCCGCCGATGATGATGACCTCGGGGTTGAAGATGTTCACGTAGCTGGCGAGGCCTATGCCCAGATAGTATCCCGCTCGCTGGATGATGCCCTGGCAGGCAACGTCGCCCTGGTCGGCAGCGCGAGAGACGGCCTCGGCGGTGACCTCACCTTGCTCCTGAGCCAACCTGGCCAGCAGGGCCGACCCTCCCTGAGCGACGAGCTCTTCGCCGCGCGCGGCGATGGCTGTGCCGGAAGCGAGGGCCTCCAGACAGCCGCGATTGCCGCAGCCGCAGAGAGGGCCGTCCGGCTC
>JALHUG010000006.1 GCA_022866185.1 Dehalococcoidia bacterium | reverse complement strand
TTGTGTCCTCCGTCTCGCCGCTACGGTGGGAGATCATCGCCCGCCAGCCGCCGCGCTTGGCCGTATCGATGGCTGCCAGCGTCTCGGTCAGCGTGCCTATCTGGTTGGGCTTGATGAGCACGGCATTGGCCGCCCCCTCGCGGATGCCCTTCTCGATGCGCTCCACGTTGGTCACAAGCAGGTCGTCGCCAACGATCTGCACCTTCCGCCCTAGCTCAGCCGTCAGCTTCCACCAGCCCGTCCAGTCATCCTGGGCCATGCCGTCTTCGATGCTGACGATGGGGTAGCGGCCGCACCAGTCCTGCCAGAAGGCCACCATCTCATCCGCATCCTTGAAGGTGCGCCCCTCGCGAGCGAAGACGTACTGGCCATCGCTATAGTACTCGCTGGCGGCGGCGTCGATGGCGATGGCCACCTCCTCGCCCGGGCGGTAGCCGGCCGCCTCGATGGCCGCCAGCAGGAGGTTCATCGCCTCCTCGTTCTTGGGCAGGGGTGGCGCGAAGCCGCCCTCGTCGCCCACGGTGGTGGGAAGACCCTTGTCGGCCAGCACCTTGCGGAGGGAGTGGTAGAGATCGGCGCCCATGCGCAGGGCATCGCCGAAGGTCTTGGCCCCCACGGGCACCACCATGAACTCCTGAATATCCGTGCCGCCAGGGGCATGCCTGCCACCATTGACGATATTGAAGAAAGGCATGGGCAGGGTGCGGGCCGTTGGGCCGCCCAGGTATCGATAGAGGGGCAGGCCCAGGTAGTTGGCGGCCGCATGGGCCACCGCCAGCGAGACGCCCAGGATGGCGTTGGCGCCCAGGCGGCTCTTGTTGGGGGTGCCGTCCAGCCGGATCATGGCCTCGTCGATGGCCGCCTGGTCCAGGCAGGACATCCCCCCCACGCTGAGAGCGATCTCCTGGCCGACGTTGGTCGCCGCCTTGAGGACGCCCTTGCCGCCGTAGCGGGCGGCGTCGCCATCGCGCAGCTCCAGCGCCTCATGAACGCCGGTGCTGGCGCCCGAGGGGACGGCAGCCATTCCCACCGTCCCTTCGGCCAGTACCACCTCGACCTCTAGGGTGGGGTTGCCGCGGGAGTCGAGAATTTCGAGGGCCTGTATGCTATCGATTTCCACTTTGACTCCTTACTCGCCGGCGGGCTCCCCCGATTCGGCCGGCGTATCCATGCAAGGCAGTTCGCAGGCGCGGATAGGGGCTCGGATCTCCCCACCGGCCGCGCAGACCGCGACAAGATGGCCAGAGGCCCGTCTCGCGTCGCCGAACGTGATGCCGGCTCCCTTGTCGAGCGGAACGAACCCAATCCACCCCCAATCCGACCCGTGTCCGGCGAGATGGATGGGCAGGTCCAGCCACCGCTCGCGACTTGGAACGGAGGAGAAGCCACCGCCAGGCGGAATAAGAATGTCTCCCCCACGCTCCGCCTTGTGGTGATCTGCTGGGAACAGAGGGCTGAAACCCGCAACCTCGAGTCGGAAGGCGCTGACGCTGTTGGGCTTAGGTGATCCATTCGAAACGCCCACTTGCATGGTGATCGCGGTCACATGAAATTCATCTCTATACGGGTGCGGTCCACCCCAAAAGGTCTCGCCCACCGTGAGACGCATCGCGGGCCGCCCCAGGAACGCCGACCAGGCAGTCCGCACTGGCCAAGTCAATACTCTCCAAAGCCAGCCGGGGGCCGAAAAAAGCATAGCCAGCAGCCAGGCTGCCATCTTCTACGGAACGCCTCTCCTCTGCGCCGCCGCAATCGCCTTCTCCACCGCATCCTGGGGGCTATCGGCGCGGACCAGCCGCTCGGCGTCGTGGCCGGGGTAGGCGAAATGCCAGGTGTCCAGCCCGATGAGGGGCCGGTCGTGGATGAGAGCATAGGCGATCTCACTCAGGGTGCCGTAGGCGCCGTCGATGGCGATGACCGCCTGGCCGGAGAGCGCGACCATCGAGTTGCGAGCGTAGCCCAGCCCGCTGAAGATGGGGAACTCGACGTACTGGTTGGGGGGAGACTCGTCGGCGTTGTGGCCGGGAAGAATGCCGATGGTGTGGCCGCCTTCGGCGCGAGCGCCTCGACAGACGGCCTCCATCACGCCATCGCCGCCGCCGCAGACGACGGTGCAGCCTCGCTTGGCTAGCTCCCGCCCCACCTCTTCGGCCAGCCGGTCCACCTCGTCCGAGGCTTCCTCTCCGCCGATGACAGCGATGATCATGGTGGAATTCATCATAGCCACGACGCCTCTGTGGGGCAAGCCCCGCCCGCGGCGAGGAGAGGGTTGACGTCGCGGCTAGTCCCGTACGATACTCTGGCCACAGTTGATTGAAAGAAGGATGAGAAAGGGGGCTACCCATGCATGCGGTACTGATCACCTTCAAATCCTCGGCCAGCCTCGACGACTTGAAGGCGCCTTTCACCGACTACGCTAACGCGCTTCGAGGCGTAACGGGCCTGGTGGCGAAGACTTGGATTCGGGAGGGATCAACGCTCGGCGGATTCCACATCTTCGCCAGCCGGCAGGACGCGGAGGACTACCTGAATAGCCCGATGGTAGCTGGCCTGACCGCGAATCCGGCGTTCTCCGATTTCCAGATGCGGCACTTCGACGTGCTGGATGAGTTGAGCGCCATCACTGGTAGCCCACAGGCTCAGGGCTGAGCCGGGCGGAGGGAATAGCGATAGGGCGCCGTCTGGGTGGTGCCATCGCTGGCAGCAGCGACGACGATGACCGCCTTGTCCAGAGTCGACCCGAAGCCTGAGAGGCGGACCTCGCCCCGATTGGCCGCGTCCAGGGGCAGCGTCCGCACGCTGGTGGTCTCGCCCATCTCAATGACCTGGACGATGAAGCGCTGGGGCAGGGGCGCCGTCAGGCGCTGGAACCCCTGAGTCTGCCAGGGGCCATCTCCTTCCCCGCCGTCGAAGAAGGCCAGCTCGGGGATGGCGATGTCGTCGATGGCCCAGCCGTCGAGGCTGATGCCCTCATCGGTGATGTACTCGAAGCGCAGGATGATCTTCTGGCCAGCGAACGGGCCCAGGTCGATGCTCTCCTCCACCCAGGCCGGGCTGTCGCCACCGCTCTTGCCGGTGTAGGCAGGCCCGTAGGCCAGGCCGACTGGGTTCTCGTCGTTGGTATGGCGGCCGCGCAGGATCTGCCAGGTGCTGCCGCCGTCGCTGGAGGCCATAACGTAGGCATAGTCCCACTGCTCCTCGAGGTCGTACCAGGTCCAGAAGGTGAGGGTGGCGCTCTCGAGGCTCGTCAGGTCGAACTCGCCGGTGAGGGTGCTGTCGATAGAGTCGCCGCGCCCAGACCACCACTGGCCACGGCCGCCATGGGGCTCGTTGGGGATGGCCTTGACCGCCTCGTCGCCGTCGAAGGCGAAGACGGCATCGCCCTCGCTCAGCTTCACCTCGATGTAGTCGGCGCCGTATTGATGGACGCTGTCCTCGCCCTCGTCGTGGTTCGTGAGGGTGACAGCCGGCGATACCTCGACCTCGGCATCGGCGTAGCTGTAAGGCCCGCCGTTGGGGTCGTCCAGGTAGTTGGCGACCAGCCAGTCGGCGAAGACGTCCTCGAAGGTGACGCCGAAGGGCGCAAGGTAGGCGTCTATGCCCTCGATGCCGTTGGCGGGCTCCTCCAGCAGGCGGCGGGCGCCCTCCCAGCCGCCGTAGTGCTCCAGCAGGTAGCGGATGAACAGGTGGGAGGCTGTGTAGTGGGGGGCATTGCCAGCGCCCAGAAGTCCCCAGGCGTTGAGCTGGGTGTCAGGCTGAGCAAAGGCCATCGGCGTGGAGCCTGGGCCGCCGCTGGCCAGCTCGCGCGCCAGCCCCGACAGGCCCTCGTTCACCCACACCTCTTCGGTGGGGTCGGCCTTCCAGTGCACCAGGTGCTGAAGCTCATGGGCCACCAGGCCGTTGTAGGCATCGGAGCCCGGCTTCCCGCCGACAGTGCTCAGGTAGACCATCTCCCGTTCGTTGCTGGACGGGCTGACGGCGCGAGGGTACTCGTCCCCATCGTTGAAGTAGCCACCCAAGCCGGACAGGTCAGCGGGGAGAAGGGTGATGTGGTCATCGCTATCCACCCCCGGCGTCCACTCCTGGCCAAAATAGCGCGCGACTGTGGGGTAGACGACCTCCTCGAAGTCTCGTCCTGCTTGCTCGAGATCCTCCTGGGAGACGTCGATGTCATCCTGGAAGTAGAAGTAGGCGTTGGGGGTGATTAGGCGGAGGGTAGCGTTCACTGTCCGCAGGGAGGGTGCAAGGGTATCCATGACGGTGAGCTCGTGCTGCTGGCCCTCCTGGTAGGCTGGGGGCTCCTGGCGGGCGACAGGCGTCACGGGGCCATCAGTGCGACCCAGGCGAACAGCTAGCTCCGTGAGGTCGCGGTCCAAGGGCCGGGTCTGGTCGAGTGGAGGCGAGGGTGTGGGGGAGAGCAGGGTTGTGGGCAATGGAGTAGGAGTAGGAGTGGGCGTTGGCATCTCTTGGGGCGTCTTCTGGGTGCAGGCCAGGCAGAGGATGGCAAACAATAAGAAAACGGAGGCGACAGCTAGCTTCACCTCCCCATAATACACCGTTGGCCGAAGCTTTGGACTACAGGGCGCGAGGGTGGGCCTTCTCGTACACCTCCCGCACGTGCTCAGTCGCCAGATGGGTGTAAACCTGGGTGGTGGAGATATTGGCGTGGCCCAGCATCTCCTGGACGTGACGCAGGGGCATTCCACCCCGCAGCATGTGGGTGGCAAAGCTGTGGCGCAGGGTGTGGGGCGTCACATCGTCGCGCAGGTTGGCCGCCTTGGCATACCCCTTAAGGATTAGCCAGAAGCCCTGGCGGGTGAGCCGGTCGCCACGGCGGTTGACAAACAGGGCCGTCTCGTTCTTGTTGCGGACAATGAGGGGCCGGGCTTCCGCCACGTATTCCCGTACGGCCTCGGCGGCCTGCTCGTGGATGGGGATGATCCGCTCCTTCGCTCCCTTGCCCGTGCAGCGAGCGTAGGGGTTATTCCCGTCCACGTTGACGTTGGTCAGGTCCAGCGACACCAGCTCGGTGACGCGCATGCCGGTGGCGTATAGCAGCTCCAGCATCGCCCTGTCCCGCTTGGCCTCAGGGGTGGCCCGCTTGCAGGGCTGCTCCAGCAGTTCATCCACCTCATTGGGGGTGATAGCCTTGGGGAGCATCTTGCCGACACGCGGCGAAGCCAAGCCCTCGGTGGGGTTGTCGACCAGGATGCCCTCGGCGGCCAGGAAGCTGAAGAAGGAGCGAATGGCTGCCACCTTGCGGGCCACGGTCGTTTCGGCATACTTGCGCTGCTTCAGATCGAGGATGAAATCTTGAATGAGTACGCGATTGACTTTTTCCCAGCGGCTGCCATCGCCGTGCGCCTTGAGGTATTCGGCTAGTTGTTCCAGGTCATTACGGTAAGCTGCGATGGTGTTGTTGGAAGCCCCCTTCTCCGCCGAGAGAAAGTCCAAGAACGTGGTTAGATGATTCTGCATTCCTTACCTCCGGCCGTCTTCCATACTTGGCTTGAGGATCGGACTAATCTTTTACCCTATCCCTTACCGTCTAGACAAGCCAAAGGAAAATCTAAACGGCAAATCTCGACGATTTTTTCATCAATATAAAACGCTTAGCAGTGGTTTAAGTTAACTTGATTATGCGGGAAATTGACAAAATGTCATGAAAAAGCAATAAACCTTGGCGAGTTTGCTTCTGAAGAGAAGGTTTCGAAGCTAGAGCGCGGGGAAACCAACATCGGTGGTGGGCCAGCCGCCAGCTCCCAGCAGGGGCACGAAGCGGCAGGGGCCAAGCCGCCTGGCCGTGAGGCCGCCCGGACCGTTGGTTGCCAGAAGAAGCTCTTGCACGTCTTGGGTGCCCACAGGGATCACCAGCCGTCCCTCGGGCGACAACTGCTCAAGCAGGGCCGACGGAACAGCGGGGGCCGCAGCCGTGACCAGAATCCCTTCGTAGGGTGCCTCATCCGGCCAGCCCAGGGTATCGCCAGCCAGGTGAACCTGGACATTGTGGTATCCCAGCTCCGCCAGGACGGCGGCCGCCTTCTCGGCCAGCGGGGCGACGCGCTCCACTGTCACCACCCGGGCCGTTAGCTCGGCCAGGATGGCCGCCTGGTAGCCGGAGCCGGTCCCCAGCTCCAGTACCTTCTCGCCGCCCTTGAGGTCGAGGGCTTCGGTCATCATGGCCACGATGAGAGGCTGGGAGATGGTCTGGCCGTGGCCGATGGGAAGGGGGCGGTTATCGTAGGCGAAGGCGCGTAGGTCATCGGAGATGAACTTCTCGCGGGGAACGCTGGCTATGGCCGCCAGCACTCGTTCGTCACGGATGTCGTGGCGGAGCTCGGCAAGGAGTTGGCTCTTGGCTCTCTCCAGCAGGCTGTAGGTGACTCTGGCCATGCGGGCCCTCTACCGAAGCGCATTTCCGAACTAAGTATACCACTGCGCTGCCCCGACAGTGATGGCGCTTTCTGAGGGCCGGTTCGCCCTTGGTGTCTTGATTCTCGACCCCCGCCTGATGGCCATTGACTTGATGGTGCGACAGCGCAGGTTGCCCTTTGCAGGCAGACCTGATGGCGATCAAGAAAATAAGAACACCCCTGAGGGTT
>JALHUG010000043.1 GCA_022866185.1 Dehalococcoidia bacterium | reverse complement strand
CCTCTCACGCCCGATGCTATCGACTTCATAACCATGGATGCCCTGGCCGACAGCTCGGAGCTGGTGGAGACCCTCGGCCTGCGGCTCACGTCCCTCAGAGAGGGGCTATCCACCTACCTGGGGCCATAGGGAGGGCCGGATTGGTCAACATTTTGGGGCTGATTCGTGTTTTGTCGGTTCTGGACTCCTGGGTTCACCCCCAACCCCAGCCTGAAGGCTGGGGCATGGGGGCGAATTCGATGCCCCCGCCTTTGCGCCGGAGGCGCATCCGCCTTCGGAGGACAGGCGGGGGTCGAGAATTAAGCCCTCAACGGCGAACCGCCCCCAACATTTTGGGGGATTTTCGCTTAGCGACTCTGGTGGTAAGATCGTGCTCGGCTGAACAATCTAATCACCGCCCGAGCGTCGTGGTCGATGACGCCAGGCGGTGATTCGCCCAAGGTTGGAAATTCTTATTGCGAGATTCAGGAAGGAGGCAGAAATGGCTGAGGTTCGATTCGACGGAAGGGTGGCCATTGTCACCGGCGCCGGTGGTGGACTGGGGCGCTCACATGCCCTTCTGCTGGCGTCCCGCGGCGCTAAGGTCGTGGTCAACGACCTGGGAGGCACAGTCGAGGGCACGGGTGCCGGTAGCGCTGCGGCGGACAAGGTTGTGGAGGAGATCCGCGCCGCCGGGGGAGAGGCAGTAGCGAACTACAACGGTGTGGACACCTGGGAGGGCGGCGAGGCAATTGTCAAGACCGCCCTGGACGCCTTCGGAAAGCTGGACATCCTCATCAACAACGCCGGCATCCTCCGCGACAAGTCCTTCATGAAGATGGAGGAGATAGACGTCGACAAGGTGATCGCGGTACACCTGAAGGGTGGCTTCAACGTGACCAAGGCGGCCTTCCCTGTCATGAGGGAGAACAACTACGGCCGCATCGTCATGACCACCTCGAACACCGGGCTGTACGGGAACTTCGGCCAGGCCAACTACGGCGCAGCCAAGTTGGGCCTGGTGGGGCTCATGCACACCCTCAAGCTGGAAGGCGCCCGATACAACATCCTGGTCAACACCATCGCTCCCATAGCCGGTACGCGGATGACGGCCACGGTCATGCCGCCGGACATGGTGGAGAAGCTGAAGCCCGAGTACGTGTCGCCCATGGTGGCCTACATGTGCTCCGAGGAGTGCACCGACACCGGCATCATCTTCACAGCGGGTGCCGGCTACTTCTCGCGGGCGGTCATGGTAGAGGGTCCGGGCATTGCCCTGAACGCCCAGAAGGGCATCACCGTCGAGGACATCCGAGACCGGATAGGGGACATCAAGAAGCTGGAGGGAGCGCAGCCCTTTGGCCAGTCCAACGAAGAGATCGCCCGCATCGTGGCCGCTCTGAACGCGTGAGCCGCTGGGCCTTGCGGGCCTGATTCCGATTCGCTGGCGGGGCGAGCCAGCTGAGATGCAGAGCAGCGGTCTCGCGGCTGGAGGCCGCTGCTCGCTATTTGGCGGGCCGCTAGGTTGTAGGAAAGGGCGGATGCCGTGGATCTGCAGCTAGCAGGCAAGACCGTCATCGTCACCGGCGGCGCATCCAACATTGGCCGAGCCATCGCTCTAGGCTTCGCCCGCGAGGGGTCCAACGTGGTTATCGCTGACATCGACGAGAGCCAGGCCCAGAAGGTGGCATCTCAGGCCAACGCGCTAGGGGGCGGAGGCAGGACCATCGTTGTCAGAGCCGATGTGACCTCCTACCAGGAGGTGGCGGCCATGGTCGCCCGGGCCATCGACGAGTTCGACCACATGCACGTCCTGGTCAACAACGTGGGCTGGGTCCTCGACAGCCTCTTCCTGGATCAGCCGCGCGAGGACTGGGAAAAGGCAGTCAACCTCAATCTGTGGAGCGTGATGAACTGCATGCGGGCTGCCCTGCCCCACATGGTGGAGAACGGCTACGGCCGCGTTGTCAGCATAAGCTCCGAGGGTGGGCGCGTGGGGGAGTACCGCGAGGCGGTGTATGCGGCCTGCAAAGCAGGAGTCATAGGCCTCACGAAGTCGTTGGCCCGCGAGATGGGCCGCTACGGGATCACCCTCAATTCGGTCTGTCCCGCCGTCACCATACCCCGCAGTGAGGACGAGATGGGCGAGCACAGCCTGTGGAAGACTATGCTCCAGGTGTTTACACCCGAGATGCAGGAGAAGGCCGCGCGGCTCTATCCCCTGCGGCGCCTGGGAACGGCGGAGGACACGGCGAATGCTGTCCTCTTTCTGGCCTCCGACGTCGCCAACTACATCACCGGCCAGAGCCTCAGTGTTGGCGGTGGCTTCACGATGATATAGCCGGTGCGTCCCGCTGGCGGCGAGGGCATGAGGCACTTACGCCGCGAGGCCGGAGGGTGCTAATATAACGATCGACGGGGCCGGGGTAGCTCAGAGGTAGAGCAGCGCTTTCGTAAAGCGCGGGTCGGGGGTTCGAATCCCTTCCCCGGCTCCATATTGGCAGCCGCGAACTCTTTACAAACGCGGTAGCACCAGGGTCGGCAGTCTCTCCCGCAGATACTCGCCCAGCGCTCGCATGTACTTTGCGCCGCTCTCCTTGACCAGCGGGTGGCCACTGCTTGCGTGCCAGAACTCGGTCTTGATCCCTGTCTCACCCAGGATCTCGTAGATCCTGTTGCTGGAGAAATTGTTGGTCTCCCGGCAGAGCTGCACGACGTCTGGGAAAGTCATGTGGAGAGCATAGGCACCGACTGTCTTCTGGATCTTGTAGTCGCGTGGCTCCAGGAATGCCGTGGGCCAGCGCTCGCGGACAGCGTACCAGTAGTTCAGCAGTATCTTGCCCACGTCCTCGTCGCTTAGGCGCTTGATGAAGGCATCCTTGAGGGCGGGCTCCAGCGAAGCCACCATCGTGTGCTGGCCTATGAGTTGGTTGGGCAAAGCCTTATGGCCGGCAACCTTCACCTTTTGAAACCAGGGGCTGTCAGGGGTATTGCGGAGAAGGTCACACAGCTTTGCTGCCCTGGCCCGCAGGCAGCTCCGTTCCCCTTCCTTCCCCGCAATCGCGGCCCCCTCCAGTTCCCACATCCGGAGGAGGTGGCGGTCGACCATGTCCGTGGGCACCCCCTTGTGCCGGGTATTTATGATGTGGAAGTGCCGCATCTCCTCATAGCTGTCGATTCCTTCCACGATGGTCACCGGCAGAAGGTAGTCCTGGGCTCGTTCCAAAGAATCCTTGGCGAAGGCGTACTCAAGACCGTAGAGTCGATGCTGGCCATCCACCACCCACAGAGTGACGGCTTGAGGGATCGCCAGCACACCCGTCTGCGGCACCCCATCGTTGACCTTATCGACAAGAGTTTCCGGCTGGAACTCCGCTCGGTGCGGCTGACGAATACACAGGAGGATCGAGATGGGCAGTATGCCCTCCTCATGCTGGATGAAGGCTGAGATCTGCTTGAGTCTCGCCTTCGTCAGAGGTCGCTGATAGCCTCTAGGATTGTCCTCCCGGAAGTAGTCCACCCGGCACTGCTGTAGCAGTTGGCGGACGGGGAGGACGGTTAGGTACAGGTTCACCCGTCCTTCCTTCTGCTGGAAGCGGAGAGCCTGCACCTTGAAGGCTGCCGGGTTGCGGTTGAAGGCGTCCTTGAAAGCGCCGACAACCCGAGTAAGGATGTGCCCGCCGTTGTTCGCCATGGCCTTCTCCTTGGATCTGAGACAATCTCAGTCCGCCGATGGCCTAGGCAACGGTACGGGGGCTGCTCTGTCCCGTCCGCTAGGCCCTGGGGTGCTCGCCAGGCGTCATGGGGACCAGGTGGTGGGCAGCAACCGAGGCTCGATTAAATATTAAAGTGTTCTCGTCCATTGTCAATACTTCGCCGACAATCTCTCCCCATTCCGCTGGGGGCGATTGCGGCGCGACATCGCTCTTGCCTCCTGCTACTGGTGAACTCCCGTGGCAACGACGACGCTGGTCCCTCCCCCCTCATCGAAGGCCGCCAGCCAAACGATGTCTTTCCCGTCGTCCCTGCTCCACATCATTATCTCGCCAGTCATCCCCCCAACTTCAAACGACCCTTCCTGTTTCCAGTCCTTGAGCTCCTTCTTGTAGAAGTCAAGAACATTCTGTGAAGAGTCGTTGGTCTGATAGAGGGTGTATTGAACGTTACCGAAATCTTCAGGATTGACAGGCATATCCTCGCTTAGAGGAAAGGGAAAGGTCCCGCCAGTATCGAACGTCCCGGTGAAGACCTCGGTGGCTCCAGGGTAGGCGGCGATGTTTGGCGCCTCGCCCGCTCCGCCGGCGGGTGTCTTCTCTGGCGTCTCGCCAGCGGCTGGCGTTTTCGCCGCCGTTGCCGTGGGCGTTTTCGCCGCCGTTGTTGTGGGCGAGGCCTTTGGCGACTCCTTTTCACCCCCTCCACAAGCGACGGCGAGCACGAGGAAGGCAGCGACAATGACGGCCGTCAGAACAAGAACAGACCTCAGTGGGAACTTCATAGCGCACCTCCTGAAAGCGGCAGCCCATCTAATCTGAGGCATCATACCGCCTCTGGAGGCCGATTGGCAATGGCTGTGGTGTCTCAAGACATGTGAGAAATGGTGTACGCCACAAGGCGCCGCTCATGGTGAGCCTTGGGGCCGCTCATGGTGAGCTTGTCGAACCATGAGCCCCCGCTCCTCCTTCGACAAGTTCAGGATGAGCGGGGGCCACAGGCGCAGGACGATCGGCCAGAGCCCATCTGGCCCTCCATCTCTCACCTAGACTGGAAACACCAAGGTCGGCTTCTCCGACGTTGCTGCTGCTAGAGCTGTGGGTGCTCGTGCATGGCCTTGAGGCGCTGCCAGCGCCGCTCGATCTCCGCCTCCAAGGCTGCTAGCTGGGGGGCATACTGGGGCTGGAGCAGGTGCCTGGTCTTGCCCATCATCTCCAGCCAGTCGCGCACATCAACGCGATGACGTCCCTTGTCGGGGTCATAGGTGAGCTTGGTGATGCTTCGCTCCACCTCATACAAAGGGAAGAAATGACAGTTGACAGCGTTCTCCAGGATCTTCGTGCCGAAGCGTTCCTCGCTGCGCCAGTTGAGAGGACAGGTGATGAGGACCTTGCCATAGACAAGCCCTTCGTTCTTGGCGTACCAGTGGGCCTTAGCCGCCTTCCGCACCAGGTCATCGGGGAAGGCCTCCGTGCCAGTGAAAACGTAGGGGATATTGCAGGCAGCCAGGATCTGGGGGGTGTCGCGGTGGTGAAAGGCCTTGCCGGCCTGAGCCGGGCCGACGTGGCTGGTGGTGGTCATGTGGCCCAGGGGCGTGGAGTAGCTGAGCTGGCTGCCGGTGTTCATGTAGCCCTGATTATCGTACTCCAGGATGATCATCTTATGGTTGCGGATGGCAGCGCCCAGGACAGCGCCCATGCCGATATCCATGCCGCCGTCGCCGCTGAGCATGACGAAGGTAATGTCTTCACCGGCGGGCAGGTCACCCCGGCGCTGCCGCTCGTGGAACATCTCCACCAGGCCGGACAGGGTAGCCGCTCCGTTCTGAAAGAGGTTGTGGATATAGGTCACGCGATGGTTGCTGAAGGGGTAGCCGCTGGTGACGATCTCGGCGCAACCAGTCTGGTTGAGGATAACGACGTCGCCCTCAATGCCCTTGAAGAACAGGTTGAGGGCGGGGAAGATGCCGCAGCCGGGGCAGGCCCCGTGGCCGGGGGTGATGCGCTTGGCCTGCGCGGCTAGGTCCCAGCGCGCAATCGGCTTCACCCTGAGCTCCCCCGTCTCTTCGTTGCGACTCACCTGCACCAGGCCGGGCGAGGTCTCCTCCTTGGTGAGGGGCGGCAGCACCTGCATTGGCGGCTTCTGGGGATCGCCGGGGGTGACGCCGTGGTACTCGAAGCGTGTCTCGACCCGCCCTGTCTCGGCTGCCTTCAGGGCGAGGTTGAAGAACTCCTCGGCGTCCTCGGCGTAGAAGTCCTTGCCCCCCAAGCCGTAGATGCGGGTGAAACAGAGGGTGCGATTCTGGGGGTCCTCCTGAAGGGCTGCCTTCACCTCGTGGGACAGGGGGCCGCCCTGAGCACCATAGGAGTCGGCCCGCTCGCCGATAAGCAGGGCCTTGACGCCTTTCAGGGCCTGTCGCAATTCCTCGGCCGGGAACGGGCGCAGCACATTAAGACTGACGACGCCCACGCGCTGGCCTCGCTCGCGCAGGCGGTCGGCCATATCCTTGGCCGTTCCGGTGGCCGAGTTGAGGAGGAGAACGGCCACCTCGGCGTCGTCCATTCGGTAGAGGTCGAGGAAGGAGTAGCGCCGTCCGCTGATCTGGGCATACTCCTCGAAGACCTGGGGGATGACTTCGCGGGCAGCGTCCATGGCCAGCTTCAGTTGGTACTTGTTGTTGATCAGGTCGGGGTCGTTCATGTAGGCGCCGACGGTGATGGGGTGGCGAGGGTCCAGGGTGTGGGGAAACTCGGGCGGCCGCCCGACGAAATCGGCTACTGCCGCATCGTTCTGGAAGTACTGCACCCGGCGCTTCTGGTGGCTGGTGAAGAAGCCATCGTAGGCCACGATGACCGGCAGGCGAACCCTGGGATGCTCGCCAATACGCACGGCCATAATGTTCATGTCGTAGACGACCTGGGGTTCGCGAGCCAAGAGGATGATCCAGCCGGTGGTCAGGGTGTAGTAGAGGTCGGAGTGGTCGCAGCGGATGTCCAGGGGGCTGCTGACCGTGCGATTCACGAGCTGTAGGAGCATAGGGAAGCGGCTGCCTGACTGAACGGGGAGCTGCTCCAGAGAGTAGAGGAGCCCCTGGGAGGCGG
>JALHUG010000042.1 GCA_022866185.1 Dehalococcoidia bacterium | reverse complement strand
GGCCGCGTCCCACAGCCGGACGGTCATGCCAAGGCCCACTGCTGACGCCAACAGAGCCCCGTCTGCCGACCAGGCCACCGCCCGAACCGCAGCGGTGTGGCCCTCGAGAAGGGTAACGGATTTCGCGACGGCCGGGTCCCACAGCCGCACAGTATGGTCCGCACCCGCTGAGGCCAGGAGCACCCCATCCGGCGACCACGCCAGGGCCGTGACCCCCCGCTCGGACAGCAACCAGCCGAACTCGGGCCTGTGCCCACGCAGCATGGCCGTCGGTTTCTCAGTGGCCGGGTCCCACAGCCACACAGTGCCCCATGTGCTCCCCGAAGCCAGGAGGGCCCCATCAGGCGACCACGCCAGCGCGCTGACTCCCTCCTGGGCGCCAAACAACCCCGGGCTGCGGCCCTCCAGCGTGATGCTGTGCTTCTTCGTGGCCGGGTCCCACAGCCGCACGGTGCCATCTCCACCCCCAGAGGCTAGGAGCGTCCCGTCCGGCGACCACGCGAGGGCACTGACCCCACCCAGGGACCCGAACCCGAACCCAGACCCCTGCGCGTGCGCCTTCAGCGTGGCCCTCGGCTTCCGCGTGGCCGGGTCCCACAGCCGCACGGTGCCATCTCCACCCCCGGAGGCCAGGAGGGTCCCCTCCGGCGACCAGGCCACGGCCTCGACATGGTCGGTGTGCCCCTCCAGCAAGGCCACCGGCTTCCCGGTGGCTGGGTCCCACAGCCGTACGGTGTCGTCCCAACTGCCCGAGGCAAGAAGGGACCCGTCGGGCGACCAGGCCACGGCGTCGACGTGGCCCGTGTGGCCCTCCAGGATGGCGACGGGCTTCCCTGTGGCGCCGTCCCACAGCCGCACGGTGTGGTCGGCACTCCCTGATGCCAGCAGGCCTCCGTCCGGCGACCAGGCTACGTCCACGACGTGGTCCGTGTGCCCTCTCAGGATGGCGACGGACCTCCCCGTGGCTGAGTCCCACACCCGCACGACGGTGTCCTCGTAGCCTACTGAGGCCACGAGGGCCCCGCCCGGTGACCAGACGGCGGCTCTCACTGATGCCGGCGCACCGTGTTCCAGCACGCGGACAAGACCGGAGCGCCCGACCGGCGGGCGATTGGTCAGGCGCAGCCACGGGCGACCTGCCAGCGCCTCACGGGCCCGCGCCAGGAGCGGCCCGGCTGGGCCGTTCTCGCCCTGATCCAGCCAAATCATGTTGTGCAGGTGGCAGGCGAGCACGTCCGGCTCCCGCATCACGATGTGCGCCTCGCGTTCTAATGTGCGCGAGAGGAGTTCGAGCTGCTCGCGACGTCCGGCCAACACTGTCATAGCACAGCCTCAGGCTTTCAGGGCTTCCAAGAGCTCACCCTGCACCCACGCGGCGGGTGTAGAGCTATCTTAGCGCTGGTGCTGATGGTGTCAACGGGGCATAATAGGGGCTCAGCACGGCGAGACACCATCTTCTCGCATCTTGTCGCCAGCGTTATAATCGGTGTGCTGCAGGCCGAATGAGCAGCGCCCTGGTAGATCAGACACGGACACAAGCGGGTGGGCGCAGTGACAAAACGGGAGACGTAGCCAAGCAGGGGTAGCTTCTGTGAATTACCAGTCAAACACCAGCGATCAAGGTAGGATTCCCTTCAGGTTGCGCATTGGGGTGACCGGCCATCGCCGTCTACCCGATGAGGGAGCACTGGCGGAGCAGGTGAAACGGGCGCTTCAACGAATAAGGGAACTCGTGCCGTCATCCCCGCATACTCCCATCCTGTTCACAGTGATTTCGCCGCTCGCAGAGGGCGCCGACCGGCTGGTCGCTCGGGAGGTACTGAGGAACGACGGGGCCGACCTCGAAGTGCCTCTGCCCCTGCCGCGAGAGGAATACCTGCGCGATTTCCAGTCAGATGAGTCGAAGCGCGAGTTCGACGCTCTGCTCTCGCAGGCAAGGGAGGTCACGGAGTTGGGCCCGTCCGAGAGCCGCGAGAAGGCATACGAGAGCGTGGGGCATTACGTGGTCGACCATTGCGACGTGCTAATCGCCCTGTGGGACGGGGAGCCATCGCGCGGCCAGGGCGGAACCGCTGAGATCGTGGAATACGCGCGGGCAAGCGTGAAACAGCGGGGGCCGAATGACCACCCTCGTCGTGGTCTGTGGAACTTGATCGAGCATGCCCACGGATTCATCCGGCGGTGCTGTACCTTCAAACGTAAGCCCTCTACCTCAGATGCGCAGCATTCTCGCGTTCCCCTCTTCTGGATTTCCACGAAGGGGGGGCACCAATTGGTCGAGGAGCTGGGAAACGGCATCAACACGATGCCTTTACGGCAACTCGATGACTACAACCGGGCCAAGATCACTCAGGAGGATATGGAGCAACAAATCGGCGAGTACCGGGGCCAGCTCTTGAGTGCAGCTCAGCAGTCGAATGCCGGTGGGCTGCCGTTGCAGGTGATTTCCGAGTGGGTATCGCCGTTCTATGTGAGGGCTGACCTCCTGGCGATGCACTACCAGAACTGGTACTACATACTCAGCAATGCTTCGTTTCTCCTGGCGGCCGGGGCGGTGGCTGCGGTTGCGGGTCAGGTGCTCTTTGCGCCTGGAACTCCCCAGTTGGCCGGGATCGAGGTGGGGCTAATGCTGATCCTGCTGGTCGGCGTCTTAGTCGGCCGACGGTGTCACTTCCACGACCGGTGGATATCGTACCGGTTCCTGGCCGAACGGTTTCGCTCCGCGTTCTTTCTGGCACTAGCAGGTCTGCCGGGTCACCGCGAAGCCAGCCTCGAACGAGTCAGTCTCGGTCAGTCTTCTGAGGAGTGGGTTCGCCGCGCATTTGGCGAAGTGTGGAGTCGGCGGCCGCGGGTGAACTGCCAGTCAAGCGCACAAGAGTTGCGGCAATTCCTGGTCGACGACTGGATAGACGACCAGAGGGGGTTCCACGAGAGCGCGCATCACAAGTACAAAGCTCGCGATCTCCGGCTAAGCCTTGGCGCGGTGGCTTTCTTCGCGGCCACGCTTGTGGCTGCTGCACTGCACGCGTCCGGCGTCGTCGAGGACACGTCAAGCGGCCCGCTATCGTGGGCCGACTTGCTGGTCTTCCTAGCGATTACGATGCCCGCCCTCGGAGCCGCCGTAGGCGGCATTCGAGGAGAGAGAGAATATCTGCGCAACTCCGAGCGGTACGAGCAGATGGCGCGTCATCTCGAGGGAGCCAAGAAGCGCATGGAAAATGCCCGGGATATCGAGGCAGTCCGCACAGTCGCGGAGGAGGCTGAGAACCTGATGCTCGAGGAAAACCGCGACTGGTTCATTGTGATGAGGCCCCACGAGATACGGGCGCCGTAATAGCGGAGGGCATCGGCCATGGCTCACGAGGTCTTCATCAGTCATGTAGACGAGGACGCTGACGTCGCCCTTGGTATCGCCATTGGGCTGGAACAAGAGGGATTCCGGACGTGGTGCTACGAGGTGGACAGCAGCGCCGGCGTCAACTATCTCGATGAGGTCCAGAACGCGATCAAGCAGTGCAAGGCCATTGCGCTCGTCATCTCACGAGATTCGATTGGGTCGCACGAGGTGAGCACGGAGGTCGACTTTGGCCACCAGACTCGGAAACCGTTCATCCCGATCCTACGAGGCATTGAGCATGTCGATTTCCTGGCCAGGCAACCCAGATGGGGACTCGTCCTAGGTACTGCGACCTCGGTTCGCATTCCGGCAGCGGGGATCGAGGCCATCGTTCCCCGTGTGATCGACGGACTCAAGAAACTGGGAGTGGCTCGGAGGGGGAAGCCCAACGCCGAGCGGCTCGCCGCGCTGCGGAACGCAATTCAGGAGCCGCCACCCAAGCCGGACGAGCAGAAGAGAGGGGAGGCAACAGGACCATTTGAGCCGCGGCCGACGCCGCTCCGGCGGGCATACGAGGCCGCTAAGAGATGGGCCAGTCGCCCAGTCGTATGGCTTCCCGCGGCCTTCGCGGTTTCAACGGGAGCCGCGGTCTTAGGGATCGTTGCGCTGGCAGGGGTACTGCGCAGTGGCGACGGAGGTGCTGGTGGCGCTGTGCCCACGCCTACGACGACTGTTGGGACACCGCCGCCTGTCGCACAGGTTCCCTGCGGGAGATCACCGGGAGAGTCCTGTTCGCAGCCAGGCATTTGGGTCACGGTTCCTCAGATCCCCTCGAGCGCCTGGAGTACGGGACCGCGGGATGGGATCGAATACGGTGCGGCGGCCGTCTCTTGGGAGGACGCCGAGATCGAGAAGTGGCTGTCAAATCCGTTGCAGGACGGTGACAGCGAGCAGTGGGTTTCGGACCCTGCTGCGGGTTACAAGGTTTTCTACCCCCTTGAGGGGGGGAGCACAGGCGCCCCTCCTGGAGCGCAGATACTCGTCGAGGTCTACTACGAGGCGTGGAGTCCGCGTAACATGCCCATGCCAGTGTGGCTTCGCCAGGGCACTTACGAAGTGCAAGGCGACGGTTCCTGGAAGGGCCAGACATCGTTTCCCGATCTGGTCAGGATCGGCCAGGATGAACGCCTCGGCGTGTGGGTGTCGCTTGTGGAGAGTGGGCGGGCCGAGGGGCTAGCTGGGTTGACGAATAGCGGTTACCTTGCAGGGTGCGCGATTGTCATCAGCCCTTCTGTGGCTGTGGACACGCCCGAGCTGGGGGAACTGCAAGGTGCGGGAGGGCTGGGGCCGTCCGCCCGGGTTCTTTGGGTCTTCCATAGCGCGCTGATCTGGTCATCGCCGGCAGTCGTGGACGGTCTGGTCTACTTCGGGAGCTTCGACGGCTATGTGCATGCCTTGGATGCCAGCACGGGCGAAGAGCGGTGGAGCTTCCAGACGGGCGGTGAAGTGTGGTCGTCTCCGGCCGTGGCTGATGGGAGAGTCTACATCGGCAGTGGAGACTATTACCTCTACGCGCTCAACGCTGTCACCGGCGAGCAGCTTTGGCGGTTTGAGACGGGTGCCCAGGTGAACTCCTCGCCGACAGTCGCGGACGGTGTGGTCTACGTGGGGAGCACAGACGGTTGCGTTTACGCGGTCGATGCCGCTACGGGGAAACTGCTCTGGCGCTTCCAGACTGGGGACTGGGTTTGGTCATCACCGGCTGTGAGCGGCAGCATAGTCTACATCGGCAGCAGGGACAAATATGTCTACGCCCTGGACGCCGCCACGGGCGAGCAGCTCTGGCGCTTCCGGACGGGCGGCTTGGTTACATCCTCGCCTGCAGTGGTAGACGCAGTGGTCTACGTTGGAAGCGGAGACAACTCGGTGTATGCGCTCGACGCTGTCACGGGACAACAGATTTGGCGCTTCCAGACGGGTGGTCAGGTCACCTCTTCACCTGCGGTCGTGGCCGGCGTGGTCTACGTCGGCAGCGAAGACGACCACGTCTACGCCCTGTATGCTGCTACGGGGGATGAGGCCTGGCGCTTTGAGGCGGGGAAGGTGTCTTGGTCGTCGCCAACAGTAGCGGACGGGGTTGTTTACATCGGAAGCGAAGACAACTCCCTCCATGCGCTGGACGCTGTTACAGGACGGGAGATATGGCACCTGAAAACAGGTGGCAAAATGTGGTCGTCCCCAACTGTGGGGGACGGGATAATTTACGTCGGCAACGTGTACGGTTTCCTCTATGCCGTCGCTCTGCACTGACGGGCAGTTGGGGCTCCTCCCCGGCGATGGAGGAAGAGGAGGTCTGCGTCGGCGGCCGCGCGATCGAGAGCAACGCGACCCACTCTGCGCCCTGGACGCGGTCACCGGGCAGGAGCGATGGCGCTTCCAGACGGGCGACTCCATTGACTCCTCGCCAGAGTTGGTGGATGGCGTGCTCTACATCGGCAGTCGGGACAGCTACGTGTACGCCCTAGACGCCGCAACGGGGGAGCAGCGCTGGCGGTTCCAGACTGGCGACTACGTCGTCTGTTCCCCGGCCGTGGCGGGCGGCGTGGTCTACCTCGGCAGCCGGGACCGCTACGTCTACGCCCTGGACGCCGCAACGGGGGCGGAGCGCTGGCGCTTGAGGACGGGCGGCATCATTCACTCCTCCCCGGCGGTGGCGGACGGGGTAGTGTACATCAGCAGCAACGATGGCTACGTCTATGCTATAACGGAGGACTGACTACTGAGGCTACTCAACTTGCGCCGTTTTCGGCGTGGGATATCGTACCACTTCGGGCTGGAGGTGTAGAACAGAGGATGCACGCTAGCAATGGCACATGACGTTTTTATCAGCTACGCGGCAGAGGACAGAACGGCGGCCAACGCGGTGTGCGCGAGGCTGGAAGCCAACCGCATACGGTGCTGGATCGCCCCCCGAGATGTCCTGCCAAGCGTCAGGTGGGCTGACGCTATCGTTGAGGCCATCAACGAGAGCCGCATCATGGTCCTGGTGTTCACATCTCATTCGAACAATTCCGATCAGGTGATGAGCGAGGTCGAGGCTGCCGTCAACAAGGGGATCCCCATACTCCCGCTGAAGATAGAGGACGTGCCGCTCACGAGCTTCATGCAGTTCCACATTGCCAAGCGACACTGGCTGGACGCGTTGACCCCACCCCTGGAAAGGCATCTTCAATACCTCGCCGAGACAGTACAGGTGCTGCTCGCGAGAATCGGGGAGCAAGACCAAGTGGCCGAGGAGGCGGGGGCTCCTGAAGTAGCGGGAACCGCGGAGCCCCTGATTGAGAAGGGGACGCACACGCCAGCGCCGGCCAGGAAGGCACCGGAGCTCGGGATAGTCAGGCGATGGGGTAGCCAGCGCGTCGTGTGGCTTGTCGGCGTTCTCGGCATCGCAGTGGTAGTCGTGGTGGCGGCGATGTTTCTCCTCCTAGGGTGGCCATTTGGCGGCGGTGACGGTGGGGCCACGCCCACCGAAACAACGACGGCGGGAGGGCTTGAGGTGGGCACCTGGAGCGGCACCACCTCGCAGGGCAGAAACGTCGAGTTCGACGTCATTGAGAGCGGCCGGGCGATGGGCCGCATCAAGTTCGATGTCGAAGGCGAATGTCCCCTGCCGGCCGGCGGAGCAGGGCCGCAGCCGGTTGGTTGCACGTGCGAGGTCAAGCAGGAGACGAAGATGACCAAGCCCTGGCCGATCGCCGACAAGGGGTTCTCGTACGCCCCGGGGGATTATGAGTTCTCGGCGGTGTTCGATTCCACGAGGACGGCCAGCGGTTTCGTGCGCGTCCACACCTCTGGTACAGGAGCGCAGGCCCCCTGCAGCTCGGATCAAGTGACGTGGACCGCCTCGCTTGAGCAGGCCGCACCCGCTTCCCCCTCTGCTGCCGCCTCACCCCTCGGCCCCACTGCGAGCCCTACGCCAATCTCCACACCCACGGTGAGCGTGTCCACGTCTGTGCCGGCGACACCCGCGCCTACCCCTGGGCTGGTGCAGTCGACAGCCACGCCATCATCTCTCGCTGAGCCGACCGAAGAGCCGACGGCGGCGCCAATCTCAACGCCGACGACGGATGCGCGATCGCCGAAGGTGCTCTGGCGCTCCGAGACTTGGACCCCAGGGGCACATACGTCTCCCGCGGTGGCTGACGGTGTGGTGTATTTCGCCGCCCATGATCAGAACGTCTACGCTCTCGACGCCGCCACAGGAGAGGAGCGCTGGCGCTTCCAGACGGGCGGCCTAATGTACTCCTCCCCAGCGGTCGTTGGAGGTGTGCTGTACATTGGCAGTAACGACAGCTACGTCTACGCCCTTGACGCCGCCAGCGGGGCAGAGCACTGGCGCTTCCAGACGGGCAGCTACGTCTTCTCCTCTCCGACGGTCGGGGACGGTGTAGTGTACATTGGCAGTGACGACGAGTACGTCTATGCCCTCGACGCAGCCACGGGGGAGAAGCGATGGCGCTTCAAGACGGACGGCGAAATTGACTCGGCCCCCGCGGTAGTGGATGGTGTAGTCTACGTCACCGGTTGCGACGGGATCCACGCTCTGGACACCGCCACTGGCCAAGAGCGGTGGCATGTCGGCGAGCTGAACTGCATATCGTCGTCCCCGGCGGTGGTGGGCGGGACAGTCTACATTGCTCCCTCTCTCACTGTCCTAGCACTGGACGCCGCCACGGGGGAGGAGCGCTGGCTCTTCACGGAGTACCTGGGAGGAGACTCCGACCCAGCGGTGGCGGACGGAGTGGTCTACATAGGCGACCGCGAAGGGTACGTCTACGCGCTGGATGCCTCCACCGGCGAACAGCTGTGGCGAGTTGAGACGGGCGAGTGGGTCGAAGCGGGATTGGGGACCTGGCGCTTCGAGCCGAGCGCGGAGGGTCTATCCTCCCCGGCGGTGTCCGACGGGGTAGTGTACATTGGCAGCGACGACAACTCCCTCTACGCCCTGGAGGCCGCCACAGGAGAACAGTTGTGGCGCTTCGAGACGGGTTTCTGGGTTAGGTCCCGCCCGGCGGTGGTGGACGGTGTAATCTATCTTGGCAGCGTAGACGGCTATGTCTATGCCTTGGACGCCACCAGAGGGGAGTAGCCATACCGCGACAAACCCCAGGCCATCGCCCAGCGCTCGCACCTCTGCAGGGCAATGGTGACTCCCAACAATCAGTACGGCCTCGAGCCCGGCGTGACCTGGGAAGACGGCTATCTACATGAGATGTCGGTGCTGCGGGCGCGACGATTACCTGTGGCCGGTCGTCTGTTCGGTCGTTGGTGATGGCGACACGGGTGACCAACGAGGACCGATGTCATTCGCCGGGTTGTTCGTGATGTTTATCTGATGGCTCCCGTCGGCATTCATCACGTAAATCTCAGCGTTGCCGTCGCGGTCGGAGGTGAAGGCGATCTTGGAGCCGTCGGGTGACCAGTCGGGGCCTCCGTCCTTCGCGGGGTCGTAAGTGAGCCGCGTCTGCCCCGTCCCGTCCGCGTTCATAGTGTAGATCTCATTGTTGCCGTCTCTGTCGGAGAAGAAGGCGATCTTGGAGCCGTCGGGTGACCAAGCAGGAGCCCCATCTGTGGCCGGGTTGCTGGTGAGACGGGTCTCGCCCGTTCCATCAGCATTCATTACATAGATCTCCCAGTTGCCGTCTCTGTCGGAGAAGAAGGCGATCCTGGAGCCGTCGGGTGACCAGGCAGGAGTTCCATCCTTGTGCGGATCATTGGTCAGACAAGTCTGGCCCGTCCCATCAGCGTTCATCAAGTAGATTTCCCAGTTGTCAGCCGAAATGGCCTTCGTGAAAGCGAGCAAGCTTCCATCAGGTGACCAAGCGGGTGCGAAATCATCCCCAGGGGCCTGACTTAGGTCTACTTGATTGCCTCCATCAGCGGCCATCACGTAGACTTCCCAGTCGCCGTCTCGATCAGATTGAAAAACAATGCTTTGGCCGTTGGGTGACCACCTAGGAAACATGTCACTTGCCGGGGTTGTGGTTAGCCTCTTCAGCCCTGTCCCATCGGCCTTCATCGAGTAGATCTGCTCGTTGCCATCTGTCTCGGACTCGAACGCGATCTTGCCTGTTGTTGAGTTCGTCGGCAGTGGATTTGACGGAGCAGGCACTGAAGTATGAAGCATACAAGTGGGCCCCGATCCCACCGGGGTACTTGACGCACTCCTTTCTTCAATTCTAACAACATAGAAGCCCCGATGTCCTGAATCCGACTTGCCACCAAATGCTATCTTTCTTCTATCGGGGCTCCATGAAATGCCATTGAAGCTTGAATAGACTTCTGAGTCCAACTGTACCTTCTTCTTGTCGCCCCCATTCAAATCCACAATCCAGATGTCTTCGGGTGCTGTGTAAATGATCTCCTTCTCGGTTGAATTCCAAGTGTACCAGGTAAGATCATTTATGGATGGGGATGTTGCACTCGTCGCGTTCGAACACGCTCTATCGCTACCATCTTCGTTCATAAGGCAAATATCGTAGTGTCCGGAAGCTGGGAGTTCTTGTGACTGGAAG
>JALHUG010000041.1 GCA_022866185.1 Dehalococcoidia bacterium | reverse complement strand
TGCCCTGGTGGCTGTCCATCAGGACGCCAGCCAGAAGGCCAAGCAGGTGGCTCTGGCCTACGCCAAGGGCGTAGGCTGCACCCGCATCGGCGTTCTGGAGACCACCTTCGCCGACGAGACGGAGACCGACCTTTTCGGCGAGCAGGTGATCCTCTGCGGCGGGGTGACCGCGCTCATGAAGGCCGCCTTCGAGACCCTGGTGGAGGCCGGCTACCAGCCGGAGAGCGCCTATTTCGAGTGCATTCATGAGCTGAAGCTCATCGTCGACCTGATCTACGCGGGGGGCATGAACTACATGCGCTACTCGGTGAGCGATACCGCCGAGTACGGCGACTACACCCGCGGGCCGCGGGTCATCGACGAGAACGTCCGCCAGACCATGCGCCAAATCCTCAAGGAGGTTCAGGACGGCAGCTTCGCCCGCGAATGGATACTGGAGAATAAGGCGGGGCGCCCCCACTTCCTGGCCCTGCGCAAGCAGAACGCCGAGCACCAGGTCGAGCGGGTGGGCAAGGAGCTGCGGGCGATGATGAAGGGGCTGAAAGAGGAGGCTTCCTAGGGGATGCCGAGGTCGGTACATCCGCACTCAGTGCGACCGATTGGACAAATATGAGCGCTAGGAACAGCGTTGATGCCCCAACCGTCAGGTTGGGGTCGGGTAGCGATACCCTCATCCTTAGCCGGCCCTCCCCCGACGATGTCGGGGCGAGGGCCCAGATAGGCATGTCTGAAGAAGGATGAGGAGGAATGACAAGATGGCTGAGGATAAGGTACTGATTTTCGATACCACCCTCCGCGATGGCGAGCAGTCGCCGGGGGTGGCCCTAAACGCCAAGGATAAGCTGGAGATCGCGCGCGCCCTGGAGCGTCTGCGGGTGGACATCATCGAGGCGGGCTTCCCGGCCTCCTCCCCAGGCGACCTGGAGGCGGTGAGCACCATCGCCAAGGAGGTGCGCGGCTCGGTCATCGCTGGCCTGGCCCGCGCCGTGCCCGGCGATGTGGACGCCTGCTGGGAGGCGGTTCGCCACGCCGCCGAGCCTCGCATCCACGTCTTCCTATCCGCCTCCGACATCCACCTCATGCATCAGTTGGTGAAGAACAAGGAGGAGGTGCGGGAGATGGCCCGCACCATGGTGGCCAGGGCGGCGAAGTACTGCCCCAACGTGGAGTTCTCCCCCATGGATGCCACCCGCGCCGACCCCAACTACGTCTACCAACTGGTGGAGGAGTGCATCGACGCTGGCGCTACCACCGTCAACATCCCCGACACTGTGGGCTACGCCATACCCTACGACTTCGAGGCCTTCATTCGCAGCATCCTGGAGAAGGTGTCCAACATTCACCGGGCGGTGATCTCCGTGCACTGCCACAACGACCTGGGCCTGGCGGTGGCCAACAGCCTGGCGGCCATCAGGGCCGGCGCCCGCCAGGTGGAGTGCACCATCAACGGCATCGGCGAGCGGGCTGGCAACGCCTCCCTGGAGGAGATCGTGATGGCCCTCAGGACCCGCAAGGACCTCATTGGCCTGACCACCAGCATCGACACGACCCAGCTTATGCGCACCAGCCGCCTGGTATCCGACCTCACCGGCCTGGCGGTTCAGGCCAACAAGGCCATTGTGGGCGCCAACGCCTTCCGCCACCAGTCGGGCGTGCACCAGCATGGCATCCTCAAGCTGCTGGAAACGTACGAGATCATAGACGCCCGCGACGTCGGCCTGCCCCGCGGCGGCATCCTGGTGCTCAACAAGAACTCCGGCCGCCACGGCATCAAGGCCCGCCTGGCGGAGCTGGGCTTCGAGCTCAGCGAGGAGGAGCTGAACCGCGTCTTCGAGGCCTTCAAGGAGCTGGCGGACAAGAAGGGCGAGATCGATGACCGTGACCTGGAGGCCCTGGTGGCCGACGAGCGGCGGACCTTCGAGGAGCTGTACCACCTCGACCTGCTCCAGGTCTCTTGCGGCAACCAACAGGTGCCCACAGCCACCGTCCGCCTCGTCGCCCCCGACGGCCAGACGCTGGAGGACACGGCCACCGGCACCGGCCCCGTCGATGCCACCTACAAGGCCATCAACCGCCTGGTGGGGGTGCCCAACACCCTGACCGAGTTCTCGATCAAGAGCATCACCGAGGGCATCGACGCCCTCGGTGAGGTGACGGTGCGCATCGAGAGCGGCGAGCATACTTACATGGGACGCAGCGGCGACACCGACATCGTGGTCGCCTCGGCCAAGGCTCTATTGAACGCCCTCAACCGCCTGCTCTCGGCCCAGGGGCGGCCGGAGAGCGCGGCCACGGGCTAAGGGGAGGTGCGTGATGAAGCTGCCTTTTCCCCTACAAGAAGGCGAGCAGTTGCTGACGCTGGCGCGGCGCCACTGGCTCTTCGTCTGGCCCAAGCTCATCGGCGGCGCCGTGGCAGGCCTGGTGCCGGTGCTCGTACTGTGGTGGGCCATGCTGCGCTTTGACTGGGCGGACAACGACATCCCCCGCTGGATCGCCGTGGGGGCCACCGTGGTCTGGCTGGGCTATTGGGCGACACGGCTCTACTTCTTCAAGTACCGCTACGACAACGACATCTGGCTGGTGACCAACCAGCGCATCATCGATAGCACGAAGAAGCACTGGTTCAATCTCCAGATGTCCACCGCCGACCTGGTGGACATCGAGGACATGAGCGTTCTGCGCTCCGGCTTCCTGAACACGGTGTTCGACTTCGGGGACATCGAGTGCCAGACGGCGGGGGCGGTACGCAAGTTCGCCCTGCGGGGCATCCCGCACCCACGGGAGGTACAGGCGATGGTGGACGGCCTGCGCGACAAGGCGCGGGCCACGACCAAGGAGTGAGAGCGAGGGCGTGGTTTGCTTTGACCGCATGGCGGGCACCTACGATGTCTTGCGACCATCGCCCCCACCCCAGGTGATAGAGGCGCTGGCGGAGGAGCTGTCGGACTGCTCGTTGGTGCTGGAGGTGGGAGTGGGCACCGGGCGGCTGGCCGTACCGCTGCTGGAGCGCGGCTTCCGGGTAGTGGGCATCGACCTGTCGCGGAAGATGCTGGACGTGGGACGGGCTAAGGGCCTCTCCCACGTGGTGGTGGGTGACGTCTGCCATCTTCCCTTCCGTCATAAGGCCTTCGATGCGGTGCTGGCCGTCCACGTTCTGCACCTGGTGAGGGATTGGCCCGCTCTCCTGTCGGAGGTCAGGCGGGTGACCAAAGAGAAGCTAGTGGCCAACTGGAGGGCCGTCGAGCCGCTGTCGCCCAACCTCCGGCAGGTCTACCATGAGTCACTCCTAGAGCGGGGATTCCAGCCCGGCGTGGGAAACCGTTGGGAGGACGAGCTCGCCCGGCTCATCCCGCCGCGGAGAGAGGCCAGGATTCTGGCCTACGAGGAGGAGACGAAGCTCGACGAACCACTGCGATCGCTGCGCCAGAGAGAGATGACTGTCACCTGGGATGTACCAGAGGCGATGCACCAGGCCATAATGCGGGACATGGAGAGTCGATTCGGGGGCAAGAGCCAGACGTTCCGCTACGAGATGCACCTCATGTCCTGGGCCGTCGACGACTTCACCGACGAGGCGCTAGCCAAAGTGGCTGGTGTATAGTTAGATGCGGATGGCATCTTCGGATCGAACCTAGAAGCGGGGACAACCATGAGCATGACCCTGGCCGAGAAGATCCTGGCCGCCCACTGCGACCGCCAGGAGGTGCGGTCCGGCGAGCTGATCAACTGCCGGGTGGACTTCGTGCTGGCCAACGACGTCACGGCCCCGCTGGCCATCGAGCAGTTCCGCAAGCTGGGTGTGGCCAGCGTCTTCGACCCGCAGCGAGTAGCCATGATCCCCGACCACTTCACGCCCAACAAGGACATCAAGAGCGCCGAGAACGCCAAGATGATGAAAGAGTTTGCCCTGGAGCAGGGACTCGTATACTACGAGCAGGGGCGAGTGGGCGTCGAGCACGCTCTCCTGCCCGACGACGGCTGGGTGCTCCCCGGCGAGGTGGTGGTGGGCGCCGACTCCCACACCTGCACCTACGGCGCCCTCGGCTGCTTCGGCACCGGCATGGGCTCCACCGACATCGCCTGCGCCATGGCCACCGGCGACATCTGGATGCGGGTGCCGCCGTCCATCAAGCTCGTCTACCACGGCCAGCTCAGGCCCTGGGTGGGAGGCAAGGACATCATCCTTCACACCATCGGCGACATGGGCACCGACGGCGCCCTGTACTCGGCCCTGGAGTTCCAGGGCGAGGCCATCGCCCAGCTTCCAATGGAGGGCCGCTTCACCATGGCCAACATGGCCATCGAGGCCGGCGCCAAGGCGGGCCTGATGGTGCCCGACGCGGTGACGCTGGGCTACGTGAGAGCGCGCGCTCGCCGCGAGTGGCAGGCCTGCGAGCCTGACCCCGACGCCGGGTACGCCGAGGTGCGCCAGTACGACGTGGGGAAGCTGGAGCCGACCGTCGCCCTGCCCCACTCGCCGGGCAATGCGGTGCCCCTGAGCCAGGCGCCGCGGGTGGAGATCGATCAGGTGTTCATCGGCTCCTGCACCAACGGCAGGCTATCCGACCTGCGGCTGGCCGCCCAGGTCATAGCCGGCCGACAGGTTCACCCGCGGGTGCGCTGCATCGTCATCCCCGCCTCCCACGACATCTACATGGCTGCCCTCAAGGAGGGGCTGCTCGCCACCTTCGCCGAGGCGGGCTGCGCCGTCTCCACCCCCACCTGCGGGCCCTGCCTGGGCGGCTACATGGGCATCCTGGCCGAGGGCGAGCGCTGCGTGGCCACCAGCAATCGCAACTTCCCCGGCCGAATGGGCCACCCCAAGGCGGAGGTGTACCTGGCCAACCCGGCGGTGGCGGCAGCGAGCGCGATCGCCGGCCGGCTGGCAGGGCCGGAGGAAGTGGTGACATGACCTTTCGCGGACACGTCCACAAGTACGGCGTCAACGCCTGTGCGATAATGTATTTGCCATGAAAGCGAAAATAGCCCATCCCTGCGGAAGAATAGTCGAACAACTGCGGGGGGCAGTAGCCGAAGCATATGGCCAGCGGCTCAGAGGGATAGTTCTGTACGGCTCGTGGGCCCGCGGCGAAGCTACGGAGGAGTCGGACATCGACGTATTGGTGGTCCTCGAAGATCCCTTGGCCTACGACGACGAGCTGCGGCGGCTCAGCGCGATTGCCACCAGCTTGACGATTGAGTATGGGGTTTACGTCTCGGCTCAGCCGATAAGCGCTCATGATTTCGAGGAGCGCTCAGAGCCGTTCCTCATGAATGTGAGGCGCGAAGGCGTTCGCGTGGCATGAGGCCAGACATCAAGGCGCATCTAGAAAGAGCGTTGCGGAGTCTCGAGGCCGCAAACCGTTTACTTGAGGAGGATTTCGCCGAATTTGCCGTGGGCAGGGCCTATTACGCCATGTTCTATGCAGCCTCTGCCGCCTTGGCAACCAGAGGGCTGACCTTCCGACGGCATGGCCAAGTGATCGCCGCATTCGGACGTGAGTTCGTGCGGAGCGGAATCATTCCCAGCCAGTACCAAGAAGCGCTGACATATGCTTTCGAGCAACGACTGAGGGCAGAATACCGTGTGACAGAAGAAATATCGCGCGACAAGGCCCTGGAAATACTCAATGAGGCTGAAGAGTTCGTTCAAACTGTCTCGACCTACCTCAGAGGGCAACCATCATGACCTTTCGCGGACACGTCCACAAGTACGGCGCCAACGTCGATACCGACGTGATCATACCGGCACGCTACCTTAGCCTGAACACGGCGGAGGAGCTGGCCCCCCACTGCATGGAGGACATCGACGCCGAGTTCGTCCAGCGGGTGCGGCCGGGCGACGTGATCGTGGCCGCCACCAACTTCGGCTGCGGCTCCTCGCGCGAGCATGCGCCGCTGGCCATCAAGGCGGCAGGCGTGAGCTGCGTCATCGCCAAGAGCTTCGCCCGCATCTTCTATCGCAACGCCATCAACGTGGGCCTGCCCATCCTGGAGTGCGCCGAAGCCGTGGATGGCAGCGAGGCGGGCGATGAGCTGGCGGTGGAGCTGGAGACGGGCACCATCCGCAACCTGACCAAGGGCAGCGAGTTCAAGGCCAAGCCCTACCCTGAGTTCATGCTAGAGCTGATGCGCGCGGGTGGGCTGGTGGAGTATACGAAGCGCAGACTGGCAGGCGAGAAACGATGAGCAAGCCCTGCGGGGGTGAAGCAGCATGAGCACGTTCAAACGGGTATCCGACAGGCTGAGAAGGGTGGGAACCAAGGTCGAGGACGAGCTCTACGAATGGGCCGACCAGGATGAGGAAGAAGAGGAGCCGGTGCGGGGGACGCTGTTCACCGCGCTTCAGGGGCTCCTCACCCTTTGGAAGGCCAGCGAGGCAACGGTGTACGAGCGGGTGCTGGGGCTGTTGGGCTTTGGCGGCCTGCTTTGGCTGCTCACCGGCGACCTCATCTTCGGCATCAGGAACAAGCTCGCGCGCGGGGCGGCCGTGGCCTTCGCGGTTGTCTGGTTCATCCCGGGGCTGATAGCGGCCGTGGGCACCTTAGTCTACAGCCTGGGGCTGGTGCACGCCAAGCAATGGCGCACCTACCCCATATTGCTGGCCTTCGCCTCCGGCGGCCTGATCACCTTTAAAGCGGTGTTCGGGGAGGCGGCCAAAGAGCAAGCCCAGCTCTCCCGACGCGGCCGTCGCCCCAGCGGGCGCGCGTAGTCGCACGCTTCGGCATCGCGGCCGCTGCTGGCGTCGCTCTACGGCCAGCCTCTATGCTACACTTACGAGCAGATCGATCTCACGTTCAGGAGAAGAAACCAACTCCGAAGGGAAGGTATGAATGCACCGACTAGCTGTAATCCCTGGCGACGGAACGGGCCCGGAGGTGGTGCGCGAGGGCCTGAAGGTGCTGGAAGCGGCTGCCCAGGCCACCGGCTTTCGCTACGACCTCACCACCTATGACTTCGGCGGCGAGCGCTACCTGCGGACGGGCGAAACCCTGCCTGACTCCGCCATCGGGGAGCTGCGCGGCTTCGACGCCATCTACCTGGGGGCCATCGGCCACCCGGACGTGCCGCCGGGGCCGCTGGAGAAGGGCATCCTGCTGCGTCTCCGTTTCGAGCTGGACCAGTACATCAACCTTCGCCCGGTGAAGCTCTACCCCGGTGTGGACTGCCCTCTCAAGGACAAGGGCCCGCAAGACATCGACTTCATCGTCGTTCGGGAGAACACCGAGGGGCTCTACGGGGGCATGGGCGGCTTCCAGTACAAGGGCACGCCCCAGGAGGTCTCCACCCAGATCCACTGCACCACCCGCTTCGGCGCCGAGCGGGCCATCCGCTATGCCTTCGAGCTGACCCGCAAGCGCAACAAGATGAAGCAGCTCCACCTGGTGGGCAAGACCAACGTCCTCACCTTCGTCCACGACACCTGGTGGCGGGCCTTCAATGAGGTGGGCGACGCCGATTACCCCGACATCAAGCGGGAGTACGCCCACGTGGACGCCACCTGCATGTGGTTTGTCAAGAACCCGGAGTGGTTCGACGTGATCGTGGTGGAGAACATGTTCGGCGATATCATCACCGACCTGGGGGCAATGATTCAGGGAGGCATGGGCGTGGCCGCGGGGGGGAACATCAACCCGCAGGGCGTCTCCATGTTCGAGCCCATCGGCGGCAGCGCGCCGAAGTACACGGGCAAGAACGTCATCTGCCCCCTGGCGGCCATCGCCGCCGCCCAGATGATGCTCGCCCAGCTCGGGGAGGCGGAGGCCGCCGAGCGCGTCGAGCAGGCGATCATCAAGGCCCTGACCAGCGGCAAGATGAAGTCGGTGAGCGCCGGCCGCATGGGTCTGAG
>JALHUG010000040.1 GCA_022866185.1 Dehalococcoidia bacterium | reverse complement strand
CGGCGGCACTGGGATTGCGCACGTCCCCGTTCTCCAACTGAGATAGATACCCCTGGCTGACAGCAGCCTGCACGGCTACCTGCCCTTGAGTGCAACCTATCTCCTCGCGTAGCTCCCGAATCCTTTTGCCAAGCTCCATATTCCCACCGCCTATCTGAGCGTGCTGATATTCTGAACCTTTTTCTTAAATTTGTCAATACACCTCTTGACAGTAACCGCATATTGATATATTAATAGATTGGTTTAGAAGCGTTTTCCAGTCTGGTCTAGACCATATGTTCCGCAACCCTCCCCCAAAAGGAGGTGGTCGATAGGGTGAATACCAAAGTAGACGAGCTCTGTCGCGCCATCGACGACCTTCTCCTCTGTCATCCTCGCAAGACCCTGGTGGTAGAGCCGGAGGTTCAGGAATTGCTCCGGGTGGCTCAGCTCCGTCGTGAGGCGGGGCGCAGAGTTGCTGCTTTCGCTGCATCGTGGCAGGAGGAAAGCTGGCAACGACTGGAGGCAACTCTGCAAGTCCGATAGCCCCGGTCCTGTTGGTCGGAAACGGCCAAAGGAGGTGAAAACCAATGAGAATCTCGCGAAAGCTGTCTCTGCTTCTGGTAGCCGCCATTGCCCTCCTGGCGATCGCCGGCGGAGCGCTCCTGCTCCAACACTCGGGCCAGGCTGAAGCGGGAATCATCGCCGGCGACTCCCTATCCTGCCCGGCCGCTGGCGATGCGCTCGTCGTCGCTCCTGAATCGGCGGGGACATCTCTGGCAACCACTGACACTGCTGCCCTCTCAGCCCAATGCTACTTCGTCGGCATCTCTATTCTCGAAGGCGGTTGCGGTGGTGAAGACCTCTGGATCATGAGATACCTCTGCTACAGCCCAGGAAAAGGCTGGTACTACAGCAACTACGGCTACTGCGTCTAGACCAGACATCGGAGCAACCCCCTAAGGCGGCGGCATCTCTTGCCGCCGTCTTACTCTTTCTCCCCTTGACGTTCGTCTTCCACCGCCAGGCGGTCGCCCACAGCGGTGGCCGAGCGAGCGGCTGTGCCCGCCGCCACCTCCAGGGCGTCCCGCGCGCCCCGTCCACCCAAGGCCAGGCGAAAAGGCACGAGCGCTGGCGCCACCTTCACCACCCTGTCCTCCCCATCCACAAAGCTCACATCGATGGGGAAGCGCATGAAGAAGGTCTGCACCGAGGAGCAGGGCGAAAGTAGCAGACCTTCCTCTTCCTCCAGACGGCGGCGACCCATGAGGCCGACGAGCCGCGCCCAAGGGCGCTCCGCCCTGCGCGCCTGTCCGGCCACGGTCGTTCCCTTGCTGACGTTCACAATCCTGGCCACGATATCACTGGCTTGGCAGAGCGTTCAGCCGCTGCCCCATGCTCTCCAACAGCAGGAGTATGTAGTGCTGCTGCTCCTGCGATAGGCCAGACAGGAATCTTAGCAGATCAGGGTCAACCCTAGCCTGGTAGTTGTTGCCGGCTGCGTCAACGCTCCTGACCGGCGTATAGCCAGCCGCGTCCAGCAGCTCATGGGGATCGACGTACAGGGCGCTGGCCAGGCGCAAGAGGATAGCGGCGCTGGGATTCTTGACCTCTTCCCTCTCCAACTGGCAGAGGTAGCCCTGGCTCACCTGGGCGCAACTGGCCAGTTGAGCCTGGCTTAGGCCCATCTGCTCCCGCAGCTCGCGAATTCGTCTGCCTAGCTTCATCTCCACGTCCCCTGGCCCCCTACTTCATCATCTGCTGTGATAGGACGATACCAGCCGGGCCCAAAATGACCAGCATGAAGGCAGGGAAGATGAAAAAGACCAGTGGAAACATCATCTTGATTGGCGCTTCGTGCGCCAGTTTCTCCGCCCGCTGCCGTCGATGCGTACGCATCTGGTCCGACTGCACCTTCAGCACGTGGCCGATGCTCACCCCTAGCTGTTCGGCCTGGATGATGGCGTTCACAAAGGAGATGAGCTCTTGCACTCCCGTGCGCTGGCCCAGATCGCTCAGGGCCTCCCGCCGCAAGCGTCCCATGCTCACCTCTCGCAGCATCTGCGAAATCTCCATGGCCAGCGCGCCCTTCATCTGCTCACTAACCTTGGCCAGGGCAGCATCCAGGCCCAGCCCCGCCTCGACGCAGGTAGTGATCAGGTCCATGGCATCGGGCAGGTCTTTGACGATCAGCTTCTGTCTCGACCCCACCGTTGTCTTCAGCCACATCAAGGGCAGGCTGAAGCCGATGCCAGCCATCACCAGCAGGCCCAGAAATCCCTGGGCGCTGACTCCCCCCAGGGCAGCAAGGGCGACGATAGCCAGCCCGGCGAATAGACCGGTGCAGACGACCCAAAAGGTGACGAAGGTAGAGGCCGTCATAGAACTCCCGGACATGGTGAGCGAGTTCTGGATGCTGGCCAGGAAGTTGGCCGGCAGCATGCTTGCCAGACGCTTGCCGAAACCCTTAATGCTAGGGCGCAGTATCCTATCACTGAACGGCAGGGCCAGCGCCGACAGATCGCCAGCGGCCACCTGCTGGCGCAACGTCTGGATGCGCACCTCCGTCAAGCTCACCCGTGGCCTCACCAGGCCTGCCACCAGCAGGGTCACGGCAGCGAAAACGATAAGGGGGATGATCAGTGTCAACATCTAACCTACACCTCAAGCTTCAGCATAGAGCGCATCATCACGATGCCCAGCGCCTCCATCCCCACTATAACGAGGGAGATGACTTTGCCGGCAGTTGTAGTGAACAGCAGGAGCTCGTAGCCAGGGTTGATGGCGAACATCGCAAGGAAGACGAAGATGGGCAGAGCGCCGATGACAAACCCCGTCATGACCTGCTGAGAAGTGAGGGTCTTGATCTCCCCCCGAATGCGGTCCCGCTCCCTCATGGTGTAGGCCACGTTGTCCAGGGTCTGGGCCAGATTGCCCCCTACCGACCTCGGGATGGCGATGGCGGTAACGACCATCTCCATATCAGGGCTGGAGATGCGATCGGCCAGAGCCTGGATAGCGGTCTCAGCGCCAGCGCCCAGGTTCGCCTCCTGAAGCATGCGCTTCAGCTCGATGGCGATCGGTGGCGCTAGCTGGCGGCTGGCGTATTCGAAGCTCTGCATCAATCCATAACCCGATTTCAGAGAGTTGGCGACCAGGGTGAGCATCTCCTCCAACTGGCCGTTGATCTTGGCCTGGCGGCTGCGCCGACGAGAATTCACGTACCAGCGGGGCAAGAAGTACCCAATCGGGGCCACCGGCAAAGCAATGAGCAGATTGCCCACCAGCGCGAACGTCATCAGAAAAAAGATCGCGGCCAAGGAAAATCTGAGGGTCATGTATTCGCCTACCCGCAAAGGGATGGCCGCTCGTTCCAGCGCCAGGGCTGAGCTCTCCACATGGCGGCTGCCAGCCAGAATGCCAGCGAACGGGCCTAGCTTGCTGCGGTCGGTGGAGCGCAACAGCCCCTTATCATCGCCGCCGCCGCTGCTGGGGAGGCTTTGCTCGCCCCGACTGAATTTCTCCAGTCGGCGAGTAACGACCCGCTGTGCCGCCCCCTGCGCCTGAGAGAGGCCAATGATAAGCAGGGTTATTGTGGCCATCACGGCCAGAGCTACTAGAAGTGCCAACGGTTGCATCGCCTACCACTCCGCTACGTTCTGAAACAAGCCCTCCGGCGGAACAATGCCAGCCTGGGCGAAACCCTCAACGAAACTGGGACGGATGCCGGTGGGCAGCAGCCGCCCGACAACGCGGCCGTGCTCATCGATGCCCTTTTGCTCAAAGCGGAATATGTCCTGAAGAGTCACAACGTCACCCTCCATGCCGCTCACTTCGGTGATGTAAGTTACGCGGCGGCTACCATCGCGGAAGCGCGATATCTGAAGGACCAGGTGAAGGGCCGACGCCATCTGCTCACGGATGGCCCGGATCGGCAAGTCCAGATTGGCCATCAGCACCATGTTCTCCAGCCTGGCCAGGGCATCCCGAGGCGAGTTGGAGTGGATAGTGCTGAGGGAGCCCTCGTGGCCAGTGTTCATGGCGTTGAGCATGTCGAAGGCCTCGCCCCCACGCACCTCGCCGATGATGATGCGGTCGGGCCGCATACGCAGAGCGTTGCGCAACAGCTCCCGCTGCGTCACCTCACCCCGTCCATCCACGTTGGGAGGGCGAGCCTCCAGGCTGATCACGTGCGTCTGCTGAAGCTGGAGCTCCAGAGGGTCCTCGATGCTGACGATGCGCTGCGAATCGGGGATGAAGGAAGTCAGAGCGTTGAGGAGGGTGGTCTTGCCAGTGCCCGTACCGCCAGAGATCAGAGCATTCAAACGAAGCTCCACACAGGCCCCCAAGAACTGGGCCACTTCGGAGCTTAGAGAGCCCACCGTCACCAAGTCATCCATGCTCAACTTGCTCCTAAGGAACTTGCGGATGGTCATGGTGGGGCTTTTAGGGGCCAAGGGAGGGATAATAACGTTCACGCGGGAGCCATCGGCCAGACGGGCATCCACCATAGGAGAGCTCTCGTCGACGCGCCGACCCAGGGGAGCGATGATCCGCTCCACAATCTGCATGACGTGGTTGACATCGCGAAAGCGAACGTCGCTCTGATATAGGATGCCATCCCGCTCAAAAAAGATCTCGTCGGGGGCGTTCACCATCACCTCAGAGATAGACGCGTCGTGGAGCAAGGGCTCGATGGGCCCCAGACCCACCACCTCATCCACCACCCGGGCAGCCACAGCGTCCCGCACCAGGGCGTTCAGAGACTCCCGCGCCAGTAGTGCCCTTACGGCCTCCTGCACCGCCTGACGCCGCTTGTCAGGGGACATAGCCTCCAGCTTCTCGGCTTCCAGCTCATCGATGAGCTTCTGATGGAACCGATAGACCAGCTGCTCCAGTTCCTCCCCCAAACGGACCGCGCGCTCGGCCCGCGCCGCTGGCTGAGGCGTAGACTCGCCCGATGACTGGTCACCGTCGCTTGGCTCTGGAAGTCGATCAGATCGCCAACGCCACTGAGTCATCTTTCTCCTTCCCTATCTGAGCCATTCCTCTGGCGCCCGTGCCGCCGGTGCCTCCTGAACCGGAGCGGGAACCTTCTCCATAGCATCCTCTGGCGAGTCCTGCGGCTTTCCCACCGAGGAGATGCGGTCGCCTAGGCGCTCCAGCATGCCCTTGGGCCGTGAGCGGATGCCGCCAATGGCGTAGGCCAGCTCGATGAATGCCTGGGAGGCCTTGGACTTGGGCTTGGCTGCCACTATGGGCATGCCCAGCTGGGTGGTCTGAGGTATGGCACGATCGTAGGGGATGGTCCAGAAGACCTCCTTGCCCAGGACTCGTTGGATGTCTACCCGTGCGTCGCCGTGGGCATCGCTGGTGTGGTTAATGACTATCTTCACCTTCTCCGAGGGGAACGACCAGGAGCGAAGCATCTCCAGAGCCAGGATCGTATCCTTCAGGGCGGCCAGATCGGGAGTGGCTGTCAGCAGAAGAATGGTGCACATCTCCAGGGCGCGAGACACGATGTCGTTGAAGGTGCCGGGTGTGTCCAGAAGGACGTAATCGTGGGTGGTGGCCAGGACGGCCACCATCTTCTCGATGTGGCCGGGGTGGATGCTGTGCCATTCGGACGGCCGAAGGGGTGCCGGCAAGATGGCCACGCCGGTGCTGTGCGTGTACAGGCAGGACTGGACAGCCTCGCGGTCGATCTCCTCGTCCGGCAGAGCCAGGTCAGAAATGCTGCGGTCGGTGGGCATGTCCATGAGGATGGCCACATCGCCAAAGCGGGTGTCCAGGTCCACCAGGGCCACTGATTGGTTCGTCCTCTGCACCAGGGCAGCAGCCAGATTGGTAGCGATTGTGGTCTTGCCGATGCCTCCTTTGGCCCCGAAGATGGTGACCACCGTCCCGTAGGCCTGAGCCTCCACCTCCCCCGCCAGACGCTGCTGGCGCCTCTCTTCCTGGACAAGCACACTGTTTATGGAACGAGCTAGCTCCTCCTCTTGTAGAGGGACGACGAGGTAGTCCTTCACACCCACCTGCATGGCGCGGCGGATGTAATTGGGGTCGCCGATTGATGAGTAGGCGACGATGGGCACCTGGGGGAGAACGTCGGCCACCGACTCGACGGTCTGCAGGGAGCGAGCCATGGGCTCCTCGAGGGCTACCACCACCACCTCGGGCGACGTCTCGCGGGCTAGGGTCATGGCCTCCATGCCATAGCCGGCACCGCCCATCACGGCGAAGCCTGAGAGGGCTAGCATTCGCTGGGTTTCCGCCCGCCTGGACGGATCCTGGTCGATTATGATTACCTTGGCGTTTCTAGCCACCTAAGGCCTCCTCAGTTGCCAACACCCAAGCTGTTACCGACTCCTCCCGATCAGGGTGCAATCTACGGCTGACTTTCTCCCGGGGCTGACTGCAAATCCTGTAGGTTGTTCCCCACAAATAGCTGGCTGCACAGCACCGATGGTCCCGTCTCCGGCCAGGTGGAGCGCGTTTCGATAATGTCATGCTCGCCGAACGGCCGCAGTGCTAGAGCCAAACGGCCAGCGAAGTTGTTTGCGCACTCCTCGGACGTGGCGAGCACCTCGCCCTCGATAGGCGTCACCGCCAAGGTCACAGTGACAGCCTCAGCGTTGGCCTCGCCTTCAGCAGCGGCTGTCTGTGCTTCCGGGGCGCCTTCAACCTTGGGAGCCACCTTCTCCATCTCTTGGTCGAGAGCCAGCACCTCCAGGTTCTGGAGGACAGTCCTGCCTATTTGATCGCCGTACTGAAGCTTTACCGTAAGAATGATATCGACATAGTCGCCAGGCCGCACGAGGCCCCCGGCACCGATCAAAGCGCTGGTGGTCACCGATACTGCTCGCTTGCCCTCCGGCACGATGTAAGGCAGCGGAAGCTCCTCCCCCTCGGGCAGCGTCATAGAGCTGGAGGCCACCCGGTCGCTAAGGACCTGCTCGCCAGCCGCGATGGGGTAGCGCGCCAGGTTGCCCACGACCCCCTCGGTGGAGGGGAAAGAGTCGGGGTGGACAGCGTCCACCGATATTGCCTTTAGCTCCACCATGCTCTCAATGATGCGGGTGGCGACAGGGATATCCTCCTTAGCCACCAGCACCTGCTTTGTCTCACCCGATGCTGCTGTCTCCTTGCCCCCAGCCTGGCTGAGGTAGACGTAGACCAGCACCGCACTAACAAGGCCCAAGAAAAGGGCCAGCAATAAGACCGCTTTGCCTCCGCTAATACGATTGCGCATATTCCAGCTCCTCCTGTCCCGCTATTCTAGAGCGCGCCAAGGCTGCCCCCAGACGCGGCCCGACGCGGCTGCCGTGGGGCCGCCTGCGGCAGCCCTTCGCTCACTCCACCAGGTGAGTACCGCCCGCCAACTTAGTACCAATGGACTCGAAGATCGGGCGCAGGTCCGCCGTGCTCGGCTCGTTGAAGAAGTGGTCCGCGCCGCTGGCCATGTACTCCATGAGCTCCTCCCCTGTCCGGTTATGCCAGGGGCCGGAGCTGTCGAGGCAGGTGTTGCCGCCGGGGTTAAAGGGGTCATTCACGCCGTAGCCGATGGTGAAGATCTCGATGGGCGGGTTGAGCGCCTTGGCGGCGTCCGCCTGATCGGCCGCATAATGGCAGGGACCGAGGCTGGAGGGGGCGTAGTACACGTCGACCGCCGCCCAATCCAGATAGAAGGTCCTGCTCGAGCTGTTGAAAACGTCGGTTACCCGCACGCGGAAGTTGGCATTGGACAGCTCGGAAAGTGTCCAGGCGCGACCCCAGGTGTCGTTGTTCGCGCCGAGGGTGTACGTTGCCGTCTGGCTGGTCGTCAGGCTGGGGGTCTGCTTAGCGGCGGTCCAAGTGGTGCCGCCGTTCCAGGAAAGCTGCACGCACATGCGCCGGGTGGAGAACAAAGGTGTAGAGTCCACCCAGGCATCCAGGCGCACCTCGATGCCCCTGACAACGTTGCCAGTCGGCACCGATATCCCGTAGTTGAAGAAGTCGTGCCGATCCTTGGTAGTGGCGGTGCAGGATGTACTGGTGTTCGTGCCGCTGGGGCTGTCCTCAGCATAGTTGGTATCGTTGGCGCAGGCGTTCATGGCGTTGTGCTCAAAGCCGTCGCCGTGGCCGCCGGGTGCCGGCGCCTGCCCCGTCTGCCCCGCGCAGTTGAGATAGCCCGTATGCTGGGTGCCAGGCATAACGTTGGCGACGCCGTCGCCGAGCAGGATGATGCCCCACTTCTCGCCCGGACGGCCGTGGGCCACCAGCTCCTCGGTGGCCGCCTGTACGGGATCGCCCAGGTTGGTTTCATATGTGCCAGAGCTCTGCGTAGTCAAGCAGTCGATGGTCCACCACAAGCGACTGCTGTGATCCAGCGCTCCGCCGGGGAGCTGGTAGTCGTCGCTCAGGCTCACCGGCAACCAGACGTCCGACGAGGGCGACGGCGGACAGGGGTTGGCCCAGGAATCGCCGGCGGGCAGCACCGCCAGCCCGACGTGCTGCAGGCTGGGATCGAAGTACTCCAGCAGCGCATTGGCGCCAGCCTTAGCGCGGAGCATTTCGGCGCTACTCATGCTCCACGTGCGGTCGAGGACCTCCACCACGTCCACCGGCGT
>JALHUG010000039.1 GCA_022866185.1 Dehalococcoidia bacterium | reverse complement strand
CAGGCTATTGCGCTCGCGGGCGATCTCGAAGGCCGCCTGAGCGTATCGCTTGGCTGCGGTATCGCGAATCATGAGCTGGGTTCTGATCGGGGAGCCTTCTGGTCGCCGTTACCGCCCAGGGTCGACTCGGCCAGCACCTCCTCGATAAGGCGCCGGTGAGCCTGGCGGTCCAGCGACTGGCCGATGACCTTCTCGGCAGCCTCGATGGTAAGGCCAGCGAACTCCCGCCTCAGGTCAGCGATGGCGCTGTCCCGCTCGAGCTGGATCTCGCTGCGGGCGCGGGTTAGCAGCGCCTCCGCATCCTGGCGCGCCTGCTGGTGAGCCTCCTCCTGAATGCGCGCCGCTATCTGCTGGGCCTGGCCGATAACGGCCTGCCCCTCCTGCCGCGCTCGCTCCAACTGAGCCTGCACCTCCACCCCAGCCTGGGCGGCCTGCTGTTTGGCCTGCTCCGCTGCCTCCAGCCCCTCCTGGATGCGGCGCCGCCGCTCGTCCAGTAGGCGCATCGCCGGCTTGTAGGCAAAGACGCTCAGCACAACGAGAAGAATGGTAAAGTTGATGAGTTGGGCCAACAGGCTGGGAAGATTGATCCCCAGGGCCTTCAGCCCACCAACGAACCCTCCGAGGAAGATTGGCTCCATCACCCCACTCCCCACCTAGTCCCCACGCTGGCCTAGAAGACGAAGCCGATCATGACGGCCACCACCAGCGCATAGATGCCAATGGCCTCGGCGAAGGCCAAACCCAAGATCATGTTCACCTGAATGCCTGGCAGGGCCTCTGGATTGCGGCCCAGGGCGTCCATGGCCCGGCCTACCAGGTTGCCGATGGCCCAGGCAGGCACCATGGCCCCTATCCCCATGGCCAAACCGGCGGCAAGATACTTAACGCCGGTGTCGGTGATGCCACCCCCCGCCGCCCCCTGGGCGACGTAGCGGGCAGCCGCTTCCAGCGGCGGGACGATAGCGAGCAAGAACTCCATTTATCTACCTCCTTTTGCTACTATTGTTCAGGGTTTACTGGTCGATCCTCTGTCGTCTGCGTGTGGTGAGTCTCGGCCTCCACCTCCTCAGCGTCAGGATGGCTGCCGTGACTCACCGCCATCATGCCGAAAACCAACGTCAGCAAGGCAAAGATGAATGCCTGGATAAGGCCTACAAACAGCTCGAGCCCGTAGAAGGGCAGGGTGAAGACCAAAGGAATAAGGAAGGTGAACATCAGGATCACCACTTCGCCGGCGAACATGTTGCCGAAAAGACGGAAGGTGAAGCTGACCAGGCGCACCGTCTCCGAGGCAAGCTCCAGAAAGCCCACAAAAGCATCTACGCCACCTCGAAATATCTGACCAACGGAGAGTTTTCGCATACCCTGCAGCAAGCCCCCGAAGTTGAAGAACTTGCTCCCATAGGTGGAAAGGCCCAGCGTGCTTATGCCCCAGAACTCCACGAAGATGGCAGACATGATCGCCAGGCCCAGAGGCATGTTGAGGTCGGTGTTGATCCCGCGCAGGAAGGGGCGGATCTCACCCACGACGTTCCCTTTCTCCTTCTCCTCCTCCACCTTCTGTGCTGCCTCAGGATCCTCCGCGTCTATCGTTCGCCCCTTCATTTGGCTCAGGCTGGACAGGCCGACATAGGTAACAGGTAGCGGCCCAATGTCGACCTTCTGCATCACGACGCCCTCCTCAGCCTCCTCGCCCAGGCCGATGACATTGAAGATGGGGAAGAGGGAGAACCAGTTGGCGAACACGATGAAGAAGAACATGGTGGCCACCACCGGGAAGAAGCGGCGGCCGTTCTTCTCGCCGACAATGCCCACCACCAGGTTGTAGAAGCTCTCGATTATGAACTCCAGCACGTTCTGGACGCCGCGTGGAACGAGCTCCCAGCGTCGGCTGGCCAAGAACACCAAGGTGATCATCAGGGCTACTACCACCCAGGAGGTGACCAGGGTGTTGGTGATATTGACCATCCCAACGGAATAGAGGGTCTCGGGCTTGATGCGAATGTCGGGGGTAGGGCCGCGCAGGAAGACGAACCCCACCACAACCAGGACGAGCACGCCAACGATGATCAGCCAGCGCCTGTGGCCTCTCATTCGTCGTCCCCTTGCCGCGGCTGGCGCAAACCCAGCGCCTCAAGCAGCATGACGTAGCCCCCAAAGAAAGCTAAGATAAGGCCGAGGAAAAGACCGATGAGGGTGAAGATATGGTCTTTTCCCACCTGTCGGTCAAGCAGTACGCCGCCGACGATGCCCAGAACTATGCAAAGTGCAAAATACCAGCCAATCCCCAATAATCTGACGGCTGGTGGCAGCCTGCCCATTCTGACTCCTCGGCCCCATCGCTGACGAGAGCCTGCCTGCCAACAGCAGGGAGACGGGCTTCGGCCGCTATGCTGTCAATATCACCTATTGCCGCCGCTACTAGACCCTTGTCTGAAATATGCTGACAAGAAGCCCCAAACCATCGTTTGCTTGGGGCCTCTGCGGACTTTCCAGAGAACTGCCCCTTAGGAGGTGCGCTTGTCAAAGTCGTCCATGTCCAGGCTGTCGATGAAGTCGCGAAAAGGGGAGAGCTTCTCCAACTCCTCTGGCTTCACCTCAGCATAGGGCTCGGCCTCTCCCGTCCTCTCCCCAAGGCTCTCCTGATCCAGGCGAACGCCCGCCTTATCCAGCACCGCTTCATCAGCGAAGATCGGCACCTGCACCCGCACGGCCAGGGCAATGGCATCGCTGGGCCGCGAATCGATCTCCACGGTCCGCCCGTCCACGTCCATGATGATGCGGGCGTAGAAGGTATCGTTGGCTAGGTCATTGACCACAATGTACTGAATGCTGCCACCCAGGGCATCGATCATCGAGCGGAGGAGGTCGTGGGTGAGAGGCCGCGACACGGCCACCTCCTGGAGACGGACAGCGATGGCGTCGGCCTCGGCCGGGCCAATCCAGATGGGCAGGTAGCGATCGGACTCCTTCTCCTTGAGGATGACCACGCGCTGGTAGTTCATCAGGCTCACCCGGATGCTCTCGATGACCATCTCGATCATGCTACCACCCCCCATCTCCATGCCAATGCCACCTCATTCTAACTTAGCCCTTTCTTTAGTGTCAACGTCGACTGGAGGCACCACCCCGTCCCGAGCCTGAGCCGATGTCTTCCGGGCAAGGGCATCCGACGCCGCCAACTCCTCACTGCGGCGAGCCACCAGGAGGTTCAGGCCACCAGCCCCGGCCACCACTAAGGCGATGAATATCAGCACATGGCTTATGCCCAGGAGGTCGGTGATGGCACCAACGAGAAGAAGAGGCAGAAGGGAGAAGAAGTTGGCCGAGACGACCTGGGTGGTGAAGAAGCGTCCCCGCATCTCGGGAGGGGCGCGCTCGTGGAGCACTGTCTGAGCGGGCGCATTGATCAGTGCGTAGCTCAACCCCAAGGGGAAGGCAAAGAACATGGTAAGGGTCACCAAGAGGCCTCGCCCACCCACTCCCTCGGGGTCCACTCCCACATGCTCCAAGAGAACCGCCAGGGGCTCCACCAGGGCCAGGGCCAGCAGGCACAAGCCGATGCCCGCCAGACCGACGGTCACCACCCGCTCCTTGCCGACGCTCTGAGCAAACCAGGAGAGGAGACGCAGACCCATGATAGCCCCCACACCGGTGGGGGCGAAGACGAAGGCGGCGTTGTCGGCGGGCACCGCCAGGGTGTCCTGCATGTAGCGCGGGATGAGGACGGCGAACAGAAGGACCAGGGCGCTGCTCAGGGTGAGCTGAACCATGGCCGTCACCGAAGCCAGGTCACCCCGCAGGGCGCGCCAACTGGCACGGAAATCCTCGGGGATGCCGCCAAACATCGGGCCCTCCCAGCGGGCCTCCCTGTGTGCCTGGTCGCCGGGGCGCAGGAAGAAGGTCAGGCCGGCGGCCACGGCAAAGGAGGCAGCACACAGGATGAACATTCCATTCTCGTCCGCCGACTTGAGCACCAGCGGCGTCAGGAAGACGATCCCGGCGAACTGAGCGCTCATGAGGGTGAAGTTGTAGAGGGTGTTGGCGTTGATCAGGCGGCTCTTGGGCACCAGTGCTGGAATAAGAGCGACCACTGCCGGGTTGAAGAACTGACTGGCCGCGGCAAACACCAGGTTCACCCCGCAGATGATCCAGACTTCGCTATGGAAGAACAGCAACAATAAGCAGGTCACGACGCGTACCAGGTTGGTGACCAGCAGCACGCTCTCCTTGCGCCAGCGGTCGAGCAGTACCGCCACCGGCATGCCCAAAAGCAGGGAGGGCAGGATAAAGGAGAGAACCAGCAGGGTTGTCTGGACGGTGGAGCCGGTCTTATCGAGGACTACAAGAAGGAGAGTGAACAGGAGGGCGTATTGGGCGGTCTGCCCCAGCGCCTGGTTTAGCCACAGCGCGGCGAACCGCCGATCGGCGAGGAGGGCACGCGTTGCGGGCGCCGCCAGGAGCTCGGAGTCTTCTCCTACCCCATCCATCACACCGCCCTCGCCCGAGCCCCCACCATCAGTGTCCTTCGGGCGTGGAGGCTGGCGCGCCCGCAGGTGTCTCCTCCTCCCCACGCGCCACGAAGGCCTTGAGCCGCTTGCGAAAGACGCTGCGCTCCAGAAGCACCCGCCGATCGCACTTCAGACAGCGTATGCCGATGTCGGCCCCCAGGCGCACTACCTCCCATTCGAAGCTGCCACAGGGGTGCATCTTGCGAAGGCGAACCACATCACCCAGACGTATCTCCAGCACCAAAGCCAGTCACCTCACGCCTGCCCTCGCCCGCCCGCGCGGGACGCCAGAGTGACCTCCCGCTGGCGGTTGATCTCGTCGCGGAGGGCCTGGGCCGCCCGCCGAGCGGCCTGAGCGTAGTCCCTGCCCGACGATGCGTACAGTATCTGGCGCGATGACGTTATGATAAACCCGCCGCCCCCTTCGTCCAAGGCATTGCGAACGGCCGCCGCCACGTCGGCGCCCTGGGCGCCCACGCCCGGCAGAAGAAAGGTCATGTCGGGGCATAGCTGGCGGATCCGCCCCAGCTCCTCGGGATAGGTTGCTCCTACCACCAGCCCCACGTTGCCATGGACGTTCCACCTGTCGCGGGCCAACTCGGCCACGACCTCGTACAGGGGTCGAGCACCGCCGTCAGCCGCTATCAGGCGGTCCTGAAGGTCGGCACCGCCCGGGTTGGAGGTGCGGCAGAGCACAAAGACCCCCCTATCGGTCCGCTCCAGGAAGGGCGTGAGGGCATCGCCACCCAGATAGGGATTCACGGTGGCCGCATCGAAGCCGTAGACGTCGAACAGGGCGCGCGCGTAGGCCTCGGCCGTCGAGCCGATATCGCCCCGCTTGGCATCGGCGATGACCGGGATGCCCTTGGGAATGGCCTCGACCGTCCGCTGCAGCACCTCCATCCCGTGCGGGCCGAGAGCCTCGTAGAAGGCCAGGTTGGGCTTGTAGACGCAGACCAGGTCGGCGGTGGCCTCGACAATGGCGCGGTTGAAGGCGGCTACGTCCCTCTCGGGCAGGCGGGCGGGATCGGGGTCGAGGCCAACGCAGAGGAAGCTGTCGTTGCGCTGGATGGCCTCTCGCAGTTTGGCAAAGAACATGGCTTGCCCCATCAAGACAGGAGAACGCTCAGGGCCGGTTCGCCGTTGGTGGCTTGATTCTCGACCGCAGCCTGAAGGCGTTCAACTATTTAAATTCACCTCTGCGGGATAAATCCCGCAGCTTCCCCAAAGCTGAGGGTTTCTCCGCCAGAGGCGGATCCGCCT
>JALHUG010000325.1 GCA_022866185.1 Dehalococcoidia bacterium | reverse complement strand
TACTGGCGCGGGTCGTCAGGGTTGATCTGCTCCACGAACAGGTCGTCGCCGTCGGTCATGGTAGTGGTGACGCCCCAGGCGATGCGATCGTTGTGGCCGATGATGACCCCCGGCACGCCGGGAATGGAGGCGCCGATTACGTTGGCACCGCCGCCATTGAGATGCACCTCGTACCATATGCTGGGCATCTGCAGGGGCAAATGGGGATCGTTGGCCAGCAGAGGCTTGCCCGTGACCGACTTGTGGCCGTCCACCACCCAGTTGTTGCTGCCGCCCCTTCGGGCACCGGCCACCTCCTGCACCTTGCGCAACTCCTCCAGCAGCGGTGCTCCCAGGCCACGGCACTCAGCCCCAGGCGGGACGATAAGGGGTGCCCCTACTGGGTAGCCCGGCTCCATACGAGCGGCCTCCTCGGGGCCCAGCCGCTCCACTATCCAGGAGCGCACGATCTCGCTGTCCCAGTTGCCGGAGAGGCTCCAACCCACGAACTTGCCGATGGTCAAGCCGTCCACGGGCGTCCAGGGCTGCGGGCGGAAGCGCAGGATGAGGAACTCCGGCGGCAGGCGATTCCTATTCCCCTCGATGAAGGCGTTGACGCCTGCCGCATAGGCCTCCACGTGCTGGCGCATCGCCTCGGCGAACTGCGCGAGCTCAGCCTCGGCGGCGCGGCGCAGCCCCACCCGTCGCAGCAGGCGGTCGGCATCCAAGGCCACCGCTCCGAATATCTCGGCCAGACTGCCCGAGGCAGCCCGCCGGACCAGATCCATATGCCACAGTCGGTCCTGAGCATGAACGTAGCCCTGGGCGAACATAACGTCCCTGACGCTGCCAGCGTAGATATGAGGCACGCCCCAGCGGTCGCGGAAGACCTCCACGGACGAATCCAAGCCCTCGAGGCGAACAGAGCCCTTGCTGACGGCGACACTACGCCGCAGAAGCGAGTAGACGACTGCTCCCCCCAGCGCAGCGGCCAGGGCCAGCCCCAGTACGAGATAGCGAGCAGTCTTCCCTATCGACAAGGCGCACCTCCTACGGCTCCATAGCCCTGATCTTCTCCAGCCGGCGAGCGTGCCGCCCGCCCTCAAAGTCCTCGCTCAGGAAGATCCTCACTATCTCCTCAGCCAGGCCCTGACCGATGCACCAGGCACCCAGGCAGAGGACGTTGGCATCGCTGTGCCGGCGAGCCAAGCGAGCGGTGAAGCTGTTCTCGCAGAGGGCAGCGCGAACGCCCTTCACCTTGTTCGCGGCGATGCTCATGCCAACGCCGCTGCCACAGATGAGGATGCCCCGCTGGTACTCCCCTGCCGCCACCGCCCCCGCCAGCGGCCGGGCGATGTCAGGGTAGTCCACCGGCTCCTCACTCTGACAGCCGAAGTCCACCCACTCGTGCCCCAGCTCGGCCAGGAGCTCCTTAAGGGCCTCCTTCAGAGCGAACCCGCGGTGGTCACTGCCGATAGCGATCCTCACACTTCCACCCCCTGTCCTAAGACTTTCTCGATCTCCCTGCGCGATATCGCGCCCTCGCGCATGATTCTCGGCGTATCTTCTGTTATGTCGACTACCGTCGACTCCTGCCCTGCCCTGCTCGGGCCGCCATCGATGATCAGATCGACAGCGTCGGCTAGCTCTTCCTCCACCTCCGCAGCCGTGCGGCAGCTCGGCCGGCCGGAGCGGTTGGCGCTGGTGCCCGTGATCGGCTCGCCCAGCGCGCGGATGAGCTCGCGCAGGAGGGGATGATCGGGCACGCGCAGGGCCACCTTCTCGCCCCCGCCGAGCGCTGCGCTGTGGAAAGTGGGCGATCGTCGCAGCACGAGTGTCAGGGGGCCGGGCCAGAAGTGCTCGACTAGGAGCTTTGCCGCCGCCGGAACCTCGGCGCACAATGGGGCCATATCCTCAGCCTCGGCCAACAGGAGTGGCAGAGCCTTCTCGGATGGCCTACCCTTAACGGCAAAAACTCTCGCCACTGCCCGCTCATCGCTGGCGGCTGCCCCCAGGCCGTACACGGTATCCGAGGGGTAGGCAACCAGCCCGCCGCCCTTGAGGACAGCGACCGCCTCGGTCAGGGCGTCCTGCGCATCAGCCTTCAGCACTCTCGTCATTTCGATAGCATGCAGTATACCATACGCATCCAGATCGGGGCCACGAATCTGTTATAGGGCGAATGCTTTTTATCCCAATCTCGCTTGACGCTCCCTGCTGCCCATGCTACCCTTGTCCACAAGGAGCGCCTTCTCCCCATGCCTGACGAGCCCAGCCACCGCATTGTCACCAGCGACGACATCGAGGTCTCCACCTATCTGGAGATCGCCCGCCAGCGCGAGGGCGAGCAGCCCGCCGCGGCCACACCGCCCGTCGTCCCTGCCCGCCCGGAGACGGTGGTGATCCTCGACTTCGGCTCTCAATATAGCATGCTCATCGCCCGCCGTGTACGCGAGTGCAACGTCTACTGCGAGCTTCTGCCGTACAACGCCCCCTGGGAGCAGATAGAGCGCCTCCAGCCCAAGGGCTTCATCCTTTCCGGCGGCCCGGCCAGCGTCTACGAGAAGAATGCCCCCCAGGCCCCATCCCACGTCTTGGAGAGTGGACTGCCTGTGCTGGGCATCTGCTACGGCATGCAGGCCCTCGTTCACCAGTTGGGCGGCCGAGTGGCCGCCGGCGAAAGGCAGGAGTACGGCCACACCATCATCCATCAGGGCGCCCCCGACGAGCCCATCTTCGAGGGCCTTCCCCCCAGCATGCCCGTCTGGATGAGCCACGCCGACCGGGTGGTCGAGCTACCGCCCGGCTTTCGCTCCCTCGCCTACTCCGACAACTCGCCGGTCGCTGTAGTGGGCAACGACCGCGGTATCATCGGTCTCCAGTTCCATCCGGAAGTGGTGCATACCCCTCACGGCAAGACCATCCTGCGCAACTTCCTGTACAACATCTGCGGCTGCCACGGCGACTGGACAGCCGCCAGCTTCATCGAGGAGAGCATCCGCAGCATTCGCCAGCAGGTGGGCGACGGCCGCGTGATCTGTGCCCTCTCCGGCGGCGTCGATTCGGCTGTGACCGCCGCCCTGGTGCACCGCGCGATAGGCGACCAACTCGTCTGCATCTTCGTGAACAACGGCCTCCTGCGTCGCGAGGAGCCGGAGCGCGTGGTCGAGACCTTCCGCCGCCACATGAAGATCAACCTGGTGTATGTGGACGCCATCGATCGCTTCATGGCCTGCCTGGACGGCGTCGTCGGCCCCGAGGCCAAGCGGAAGATGGTGGGCGAGGAGTTCATCCGCGTGTTCGAGGCCGAGGCCCGCAAGCTGGGGCGGGTGGACTTCATCGCCCAGGGCACGACCTACCCCGACGTCATCGAGAGCGCCGTCGGCTCCGACGCCGCCGCCAAGATCAAGAGCCATCACAACGTGGGCGGCCTGCCGCGCGAGATGGCCTTCACCCTCGTCGAGCCCCTGCGCTATCTGTTCAAGGACGAGGTGCGCCAGGTGGGCCTGGCCCTAGACCTGCCCGAGGCGATGATCTATCGCCAGCCGTTCCCGGGGCCGGGCCTGGCCATCCGCGTCGTCGGCGAGCTCAGCCGCCAGAGGCTGGAGACCCTGCGCGCCGCCGACTGGATCGTGATGGACGAGATCAAGAAGGCGGACCTCTATGGACAGCTATGGCAGGTGTTCGCCATCCTCACCGACAGCCGCAGCGTGGGGGTGATGGGCGATTCCCGCACCTACGGCCACGTGGTCTGCCTGCGGGCGGTGACGGCGGAGGACGCCATGACCGCCGACTGGGCCCGCCTGCCCTACGAGCTGCTGGCCCACATCTCCAGCCGCATCGTCAACGAGGTGCCGGGCGTGAACCGCGTGGTGTACGACATCACGTCGAAGCCCCCGGGGACCATCGAGTGGGAGTAACAGGTCAAGAGGTGGATGTTACGCTCTATGGCGAGAGCCTTAGGGCCTGGCGCGAATGGGTAGCAACTCTTGAAAGGCAGGAGTGGCTTCTGCGTTGGGCCATTAGAGCAAACCGCGCGGCCGTCATGATCTCGCTTCCCCTGTGGATGATTGCCGCGGTTCTGAGCGTTCCACTGACACTTCTGGCTATCTTGACCGGCGGCTTACTATTTTGGCCGTTTCACTGGCTCGTGATACGTCCACTGACGTTTCTGGTGGTTTGGACTAGCAACCTGTGGACGGCAGTTCCTGTTCTCCGGCCTGCCTTGCTGCTGGTCGGGCTCCCTCTCGCGGCTCTCGGCCTCATCGCTCTACACTTAATTCCGGATGGGAACGTAGATATCAAGCACGCGAGACAGGTCCTTTGCGAACTCTGGCCGCTAAGTCATCGGCGACTTCGTTGGATAGCCGAGTACGGCACTGGGCGGGCGCAGCCGGCGGCAGGCTAAACCGTGGGAGCGACCCGCCTCCGGCACGCGCCAGCACGCCGTCGCCTAGAAGGAGGCTGCGTCGTTGTTGACAACAACAACACGACCTGCTATCATTGAGTCGCTATGGTCTCCCTCGATGGCATGATCACCGTCGCCGAGGCCGCCCGCCGCCTCGGCCGCTCCCTCGAGCAGGTGCGCCGCTACCTGCGCGAGGGCAAGCTCAGGGGCCAGCGCATCGGCGGCCAGTGGTTCGTCGAGGAGGCCTCGCTGGAGACTAGCTGCCAGCCGCCCGAAGGGACGACCCAGCGAACGAGGGAGGTCGGCGTGGTCATGAAGGCAGACAAGCTCTCACATGAGGCCGCCAAGCCGCGCCCACAGCGGTCGTCGGACGTGCTACAACGGTATCTGGAGGGGTTGGATGGTGAATGCGCCAATCTGGTGGCGCAGCGCGAGTACCTCCAAGCGAGACTAGACTTGGTTGAGCGCCAAAAGGCTAGCCTTCAGGAATTGATCCCCAAGGAGGAACATGAGGCCGCCAAGCCGGATCCACAGCGGTCGTCGGACGTGCGACGGGAGTATCTGGAGGGGTTGGATGGTGAGCTCGCCAATTTGGTGGCGCAGCGCGAGTACCTCCAAGCCAGACTAGACTTGATTGAGCGCCAAAGGGCTAGCCTTCAGGTAGTGATCTCCATGGAAGAACATGAGGCCGCCAAGCGGCGCCCGCAGCGGTCGTCGGACGTGCTGCAGGAGTATCTGAAGGGGTTCGATGGCGACGGTGTCAGTCTGCTGGCGCAGCGCGAGTACCTCCAAGCCGGGCTCGGGTTGACTGAGCGCCGAAGGGCGGGACCTCAGGAAGTGATCTCCAGAGAAGAGATAGAAGCCCTCATCAAGCGCATAGACGAAAACCGAGAGGCCATACGCCGCCGCCTCGGCCACGGCTTCGATATCAGCCAGCTCATCGAAGAGTCACGCGAGGGCCATTAGTGGGTCGCATCTGCCTCGATGCCAGCCTTGTCCTCGCCTGGCTGCTTCCGCCAGAAAGCACACCAGAGGTCGGCAACATATGGGATGGCCTCCTACGAAAGGGCGATGAGCTACTCGGCCCGCCTCTGCTGTTCATCGAAGTCACGTCGGTTCTTCGCGAGAAGCTAGCTCAACGGCAAATCACCAGCCAGGAGGCTGAGCTCGCCTTTTCCGCTTTCCAGCTTTTGCCTATTGAACGTGCCTGGCCCCAGGAACTGCACACCAAGGCCTGGGAGATCGCCAAGGTCCTCGATCAGCGCAAAGCCTATGACGCCCACTACCTAGCGCTGGCAGAAATCGAAGGCTGCGAGCTATGGACTGCCGACCGACGGTTGTACAATGCTGTTGGCGGTCGTATGCCGTGGCTGAAGCTTGTAGGTGAGCCATGAACGTCCTTCTCGTCGGTTCCGGTGCCCGCGAGCACACCATCGCCTGGAAGCTGCGCCAGAGCCCGCGCGTCGAAGAGCTGCTGGTCGCCCCCGGCAACGCTGGCACCGCCCAGATCGCCCGCAACCTGCCGCAGATAAAGGCCAACGACATCGAGGGCATCGTCCGCGCCGCCCATGAGCACAAGGTCCACCTGGTGGTCGTCGGGCCGGAGGAGCCGCTCACCCTCGGCCTCGTCGACCGCCTGACGGCGGAGGGCATCGCCGCCTTCGGGCCGAGCAAGGCCGCCGCCCACCTCGAGGGGAGCAAGGCCTTCTGCAAGGAGCTCTGCCAGCGCCACGGCATCCCCCACGCTCGCGGCGCCTCCTTCACCTCCCGCGACGACGCCCGCGCCTACCTGCGGGAGTTCGACCGAGTGCCGGTGATCAAGGCGAGTGGCCTGGCCGCCGGCAAGGGCGCCATCGTCTGCGAAACGCAGGAGGAGGCCATTCAGGCCATCGACCGCATGCTGGTCGAGGGCGTGTTCGGCGAGGCCGGCCGCACGGTGGTCATCGAGGAGCGCCTGTCGGGGCCGGAGATCAGCGTCTTCGCCTTCACCGACGGCCGCACGGTGGTGCCCATGGTGCCCGCCTGCGACTACAAGCGCGCCTTCGACGGCGACGAGGGGTCGAACACCGGCGGCATGGGCTCCTTCAGCCAACCCGCCTGGTACGACGCCGCCCTGGCTGAGACCGTGCGCACTCGCATCCTGGAGCCGACCGTCCGCGGCATGGAGGCCGAGGGCCGTCCCTATCGGGGCGTGCTCTACGGCGGCCTGATGATCACCGCCGACGGGCCCAAGGCGCTGGAGTTCAACTGCCGCTTCGGCGACCCCGAGGCCCAGGTCACCCTGCCTCGCCTCGAGTCCGACCTGGCGGTGATCCTGTGGGCGGTGGCCACCGACCAACT
>JALHUG010000324.1 GCA_022866185.1 Dehalococcoidia bacterium | reverse complement strand
AGAGGCCTGGACGCCCGTGGACAGCTTGACCATCGGTAAGTTCCTTGGCTGGAGCCTCTCTGGCAACTGGGACACCGAGATCGTGCGCTCCTGGATAGTGGAGCGGCTGGGCCCTGAGGAGGCCGCGCGTATGGAGCCGGGCTATCCGGTAGGGGCGCCGCTCATCGTTCCGCCGGGGGCTGAGTGCCGTGGCCTGGGAGCGCCGCTGCTGGAGGAGCTGCGCAAGGTGCAGGAGCTGGTCGGCGCCGGAGGGGGCGGCAGCAACAACTGGGTGGTGGACGGCCACAAGTCGGTCACGGGCAAGCCTCTGCTGGCCAACGATCCCCACCTGCCCCTGCAGATGCCCAGCATCTGGTACGAAGTGCATCTCAATGGCGGCGGCGCCAATGTGATCGGTGCCTCCATTCCCGGCATACCGGGGGTCATCATTGGCCACAACGATCGCATCGCCTGGGGTGTCACCAATACCATGACCGACGGCGACGACCTGTTCGTGGAGCGGATCAACCCTGACGACCCGCGCCAGTATGCCTACGGAGGCAAGTGGGTGGACGGAGACCTTGTGCGGGAGGAGATCCGCGTGCGCGGTCGGCGGGAGCCGGTGGTGGAGGAGGTTCTGGTGACCCGCCACGGGCCGATAATCGGCCCCAGCATCCCTGGCGAGGGGCGGGCACTGGCCTTGCGCACCGTCGTCGCCGAGCCCGGCCAGCACGCTCAGGCCGTCCTCCTGTAGAACAGCGCTGGCAATTGGGAGGAGTTCCGCGAGGCGTTGCGCCAGTGGCCAGCGCCCGCTCAGAACTTTGTCTACGCCGATGTGGAGGGCAACATCGGCTATCAGATGGCCGGCCTGGTGCCCGTGCGGGCCAAGGGGCAGGGGCTGGTGCCCTCGCCCGGCTGGACGGGGGAGTACGAGTGGAAGGGCTTCATCCCCTTCGACGAGCTGCCCTCCGTCCTCAATCCCCCCACGCACTACGTGGCCACGGCCAACAACAAGATCGTGGATGACGATTATGCCTACTTCTTGGGCGCTGAGTATCTGGACGGTTACCGCGTCCAGCGCATCGTGGAGCTGCTGGAGGCCAGGGAGAAGCACTCGCTGGAGGACTTTCGCTCCATCCAAGGCGACGTCTACTCCATCCCCGGCCGGGAGCTGGCCCAGCACCTCCTCGGCCTTCAGCCCGCCGATCAGGACGCCAGGCGAGCCCTCAACTTCCTGCGAGTCTGGGACTGCCAGCTCTCGCCGGACAGTGTGGCGGCCACCATCGTGGAGGCGTTCTTCCTCCAGATGCTTCGCAACACGGCGGGCGCCAAGCTGGGACCCCTCACCGATTACTTCGTCGGCAAGGAGGTGCACCCGGCTGTTCCTGATAGCTTCTACTTCCATCGCTCCGCCTCCTGGCTCTTGGGCCTGATGAGGGATGCCCCAGCCGATTGGTTCGCCGGCCGGAGCTGGCCCGAGGTGATGGAGCAGAGTCTGGAGGAGGCCGTCGCTGCCCTGCGGCGGCAGTTGGGGGAGGACATGTCCCGCTGGACGTGGGGCCGCGTTCACTATGCCCCCTTCGAGCACGTGCTGGGCAGGGTGCGCGCTCTGCGGCCCATGTTCAACCGCGGCCCCGTGCCGCTGGGCGGCGACATGAACACCGTCGCCCAGGCGAGCTACGTCGGCAGCCGGCCCTTTGCGGTCCACAGCTACGCTGCCTCCTACCGCCAGATCATCGACCTGAGCGACTTCGACCGCAGTGTGGCCATCCTGCCCGGCGGCCAGTCGGGTCACCCCGCCAGCCGCCACTACAGCGATATGATCGACGCCTGGCGGCGGGTGGAATACCACCCCCTGCTCTTCGATCGGGGGGAGATAGAGCGACAAGCGGAGGGCAAGCTGACGCTGATGCCCGCATAGGGGGCGAAGCCATGAAGAAGACGGTCGCCGATATCGACGTTCAGGGCAAGAGGGTTCTCCTGCGGGTGGACTTCAATGTCCCCCTCGATCCAGATGACGGCCACGTGCTGGACGATACCCGCATTCGAGCGGCCTTGCCCACCATCGAATACCTGCGAGAGCGTGGGGCCAGGCTGATCCTCTGCTCTCACCTGGGGCGGCCCAAAGGCGTCGATGATTCCTTGCGCCTGGCGCCAGTGGCCCGCCGCCTGGGCGAGCTGCTCGGCTCGCCGGTGAAGACGATCGGCGACTGCGTGGGGCCGCAGGTGAAGGAGGCGGCGCAAGCCCTCGGCCCCGGCGACGTTCTGCTTCTGGAGAACCTGCGCTTTCACCCTGAAGAAGAGGCCAACGACCCCGATTTCGCGCGGGCCCTGGCCTCCCTGGCCGACGTCTACGTCAACGACGCCTTCGGCACCGCCCATCGCGCCCATGCCTCCACGGCGGGGGTGGCCGCCTACCTCCCCGCTGTAGCGGGGTTCCTCATGGAGAAGGAGCTGACCTTCCTGGGCAAGGCCCTGGCCAGCCCCGATAGGCCCTTCGCGGCGGTCATCGGCGGGGCCAAGATCAGCACCAAGATGGGCGTGCTGGAGAACCTGCTGGCGAAGGTGGACCGCCTGCTCATCGGTGGGGGGATGGCCTGCACCTTCCTCAAGGCCGAGGGCTTGGAGGTGGGCCAGTCGCTGGTGGAGGAGGCATATGTAGAGACCGCCCGCCAGATCAGGGAGCGAGCGTCCCAGCGGGGCGTGATGCTTCTGCTATCCTCGGACGTCATCGTGGGTGACCGCTTCGAGGCCGATGCCCGCCGCCAGCAGGTGTCGGTGAAGGAGATTCCTGCCGGTTGGCAGATCATGGACATCGGCGAGAAGACGGTGGAGGCATTCGTCCAGGCCCTGCGAGACTGCAAGACGGTTCTGTGGAACGGCCCGATGGGGGTCATCGAGTTCGAGGCATTCTCCCAGGGCTCCTATCGCCTGGCGGAGGCCATCGCCGCCCTGGACGCCACAACGATCGTGGGCGGAGGCGAGACGGTGGCGGTGGTGGAGCGTCTGGGCCTGGAGGGAAAGTTCAGCCATGTGTCCACCGGCGGCGGCGCCGCGCTGGAGTTCCTTGAGGGGCGCGAGCTGCCAGGCGTGGCGGCGTTGGCGGACAAGGCTTGAGGCGGTAGAACATGGACTTTGAGCTGATTCGCGAGGTGGCAATCCCTGCCGAGACCAAGATCGTCCTGCTGGTGATGGACGGCCTGGGCGGCCTGCCTGATCCTCAGAGCGGGCGCACGGAGATGGAGACGGCCCATATTCCTAACCTGAACCGCTTAGCCCAGGAGGGCATCTGCGGCATGACGGTTCCGGTGGGCATGGGGATCACCCCTGGCAGCGGGCCCGGCCATCTGGCCCTCTTCGGCTACGACCCCCTGCGCTATCGCATCGGCCGCGGCGCTTTGGAGGCGGTGGGCATCGACTTCGACCTGGGCCCGCGGGATGTGGCCGCTCGCGGCAACTTCTGCACTGTGGACGATGGCGGCCTCGTTGTCGACCGCCGCGCCGGCCGCATCGACACCGATACTTGCGCCCGCCTCTGCGCTGAGCTGCGCACCATCGAGCTGCCGGGCGCGGAGCTGTTCGTGGAGCCGGTGCGGGAGCATCGCTTCCTCTTGATTCTGCGGGGCGACGGCCTCTCCGATGCCCTGGGCGAGACCGATCCCCAGAAGGTGGGCGTGCCGCCGGTCGAGGTGGAGGCGCTTGCCCCCGCGGCCCAGGCCACGGCCAAACTGGTGAGCACCTTCGTGGCTGGCGTCCGCGAGCGACTGCGCGACCATCATCCCGCCAACATGGCGCTCCTGCGCGGGTTCGCGCGCCGGCCGGACCTGCCGTCCTTCCCCGAGGTGCTCGGGCTGCGGGCGGCGGCGATCGCCTTCTACCCCATGT
>JALHUG010000323.1 GCA_022866185.1 Dehalococcoidia bacterium | reverse complement strand
ATGGTGCCGGTGCCCTTGAAATCGGCCTCCCACGCCTCGTAGCTGCCGAAGTCCCGGGCGAGCCTGTCGCGCAGCTTGGCCGATTGGCCGAGGTCTCCCCTGCCGCCCAGATTCTCGAAGTAGTACTCGTGCAGGCGCATCCCGTCGAACTCGAAGCCCATCCTTCGCTTCAGCTCGGCGTACTCGGGCGTGCCTATCTTACCCTCCTTGGCCATCTGGCCGAGAAGGTCGAGCAGCTTGTTGGTATTGGTGACGTAGCCCCCGTAGAGGGTGAAGTGATTCCGCAGCAGCGTCTCGCTGAAGCCCTCCATCCCTATTAGGTGGGTGTAGTCCTTTGCCTCGTAGGCCATGGTCAAGACCTCCTCTCCCTCACCACTGGTTCGCCGTTGGTGGTTTAGTTCTCGACCCCCGCCTGTCCGCCCTGCGGACTCCGCCTCTGCGGATGGCGGAGAAGGCGGGGGCATCGGATTCGCCTCCCCATGCCCCCCCGACCTGTCGGGGGGGTTGTGTGCGAACCTGGGAGTTCAGAACCCACCAATCATGAGCCAATTACTCTCCCTCTCATGTCCTAGCTAGCTTGGCGGCGATAGTAGCTACGTGGCGGCCCTGGAAACGGGCAATTGCCAGCTCGTTCTCGCTGGGCATGCGGTTGCCATCCGGCCCAGTGATCGTCGACGCGCCATAGGGGCTGCCACCGCTGATCTCATCCATAGTCGCCTGCCGCGCCTCAGAGCCCGGCACCCCGACAATAACCATCCCGTGGTGCAAGAGCGTGGTATGGAAGCTGGTGATCGTGGTCTCCTGGCCGCCATGCTGGGTGCTGGTGGAGGTGAACACGCTTCCAGTTTTGCCGATAAGGGCGCCCCTGGCCCAGAGTCCACCCGTTTGGTCGAGGAAGTTGCGCATCTGGGAGCACATGTTCCCGAAGCGGGCCGGGGTGCCGAAGATCAGGGCATCGGCATCAGCGAGATCGGCCAGTTTGGCGACCGGGATGTGAGCAAAGGCGGCTCGAGCTTGCTTGGCGCCGGATTTCTCCAGAATCGCCTCAGGCACCAGCTCTGCAACCTGCAGAAGCTCCACCTCAGCGCCCGTCACCTCGCGAGCACCCTCCGCCACCGCCTCGGCCAGCCGGTAGGTGTGGCCGTACATGCTGTAGAATATGACCTTCACTTTCATCGCCATTTCCTCTCGGGGAGCGATCCTCACCGCCAGCGTCGCGGGCGCGCTTTTGCTGTGAGTGCCAAGATATTAGCACAGCGGCGCGCGCTGTCAACATCAGCGGGGAGTCGGGAGGCCGGTTCGCCGTTGGTGGGTGTGTTCTCGACCCCCGCCTGAAGGCGATCAAGAAAATAAGAGCACCCCTGAGGGTTGAAACCCTCAGCTTTGGGGAAGCTGCGGGATTTATCCCGCAGAGGTGAATTTAAATAGTTTAACGCCATAAGGCGGGAGCATCAGATTCGCCCCTCATGCCCCCCGACAGGTCGGGGGGTTGTGTGTGAACGGCAGGGGGGAGGACGGAGGCTCCGCCCTCCCCCCTGCTCAGACGCCCCTGGCGATTGGGCGCGGCTTCTAGTGTCCGGTGGTGAAGATCGCCTGCAGGTTGTTCAGGTACAGCAGGTCGCTGATGTCCGTGTGCGCCGGGAAGTATTTGAGCCACGTGTTGTTGGTGGGGTCAAGCGAGTAGGCGGCATCGATGGTGACGCTTGTGCAGGTGGCCAGGGCCTCAGCGATCGGCTTGCCGCTCGAGCCGGTCCACACCGACATCGCCCACTTCCCCGACAGCGGGCAGGGGGTGAGCGCGCCCGCGGTGACCGTTGCCGTTGGCGTTACCGTTGGCGTCGGCGTTGGGCTACCCGTGCTCAGCGTGTGGCGTGTGCAGTCGAAGTTGTCGGGCTCCGTCGCAGTGGTGGTTAGCTCACCCACCGCGGTACAGTCGTAGTCAGGGTCGTCGGCGTCCTCGTTGGTCTCGGTGATGGCACTTGCCGGGTCAACCCGGGCGCCGTTGAAGACCGTACCGGTGGTGGCCGAGACGGTCGCAATGACAGTCACCGTAACGCTGGACCCCGCCGCGAGGCTGGCCACTGTGCAGTCGATCTGTTGCGCCGAGGGGTGGGTGCAGGTGGCCCCTGTGCTTGTCGCCGAAGAATAGGTGAGGCCCGTCCCGAGGGTGTCGCGGATGAGCACGTTGGTGGCGGTGGTCGTGGCGCCCGTGCTCGTGCTATTGGCGACCGTCAGGGTGTAGGTGATGGAGCCACCGGTCGTCACTTTTATGCTCTCGATGGGAGAAGCCGTCTTGGTGATGGTCAGGTCCACCGCGCCCCCCGTGTGGTAGATGCAGTCGAAGTTATCGGGATCCGCGGTACCGCCAACGACCTCGCCCACCGCGGTGCACTCCAAGGTGGGGTCGTCGCCTTCCTCATTGGTCTCGGTGATGGCATTTGCGGGGTCGATGTAGGCGCCGTTCAGCAGCGTGCCGGCGCTGGCCGCCACCGTCGCAACGACAGTCACCGTAGCGGGGACCCCCGGCGCCAGGCTGGTCACTATGCAGTCGATCTGTTGCGCCGAGGGGTGGGTGCAGGTGACCCCTGTGCCTCCCGCCGAAGAATAGGTGAGGCCCGTCCCGAGGATGTCGCGGATGAGCACATTGGGGGCGGTGCCTGAGCCCGCATTGCTGGCGATTAGGGTGTAGGTGATGACTGACCCAGGGGGCAGGATCGTGCCCTCGGCGGGAACGGCCGTCTTGCCGATGGTCAGGTCGGCGGCGCCCACGGCGTGCGAGGTGCAGTCGAAGTTGTCGGGCTCGTCATCGGGTGCAGTATCGTTGCCCTCACCAACTGCGGCACAGTCGTGGCCGGTGTCGGGGTCGTCGCCCTCATCTTTGAGGATGTCGGTGAGAGCCCCCTCGTCGACCTCGTCGGTTGATCCATCAAGCGGCGGGTCTATCGTCGCGCCCACCAGCACGGGGCCGGTCGCCCCCACCGTGGCGTTGAAGCTTACCGTTTTCGTGCCAGCGGCGGTGAAGTCAGGGACCTGGCAGTCAATCGGGTCGGTGCCGGTGCAGGTGATCAAGTTGGGCGACGAGAAACTGCTGGCCACCAGCGTAGCGTTGGAGAGATCGATAGCGAGCGTAATGGTGCCGCCCGCGCTTGTGGCGCCGTCGGAGGCCACGATCGCGGTGTAGCTTATGGTGCTCCCTTGTGCCAACGTCGTGCCGCTGGCCGGAGTGCTGTTCAGCGTGACCGTCAGGTCAACGTCGGGCGAGGCTGCGGCGCGCTCCTGCTGGAAGACGCCCAGCCACAGGGCCATCGCCACTGCCGCCAGAGCTGCCAGGGCCAGGACCAGCGCTCCACCCCGCCTGAATGGCAATCGTTTCATGACTCTAACCTCCTACTACTAGATGGCCAAAAGGAGAACCTGAACATACGATGGCTCAATTTTACGCCAAAGAACCGGAATGTCAATAGCGGGAGGCCCGATGACGACATCCGAGCGGTTTTTGCCTTCCTTAGCTCGGCAGCACATAGATCGCCACCAGAGAGTAGTGCAGGGTGCTGCCAAGGATCACCAGCAGATGGAAGACCTCGTGGTATCCTAGCACCCGCGGCCACGGGTTCGGCTTCCTGACCGCGTATACGATGCCTCCCAGCGTATACAGCGCCCCGCCTAGCACCAGCAACAGCAGAGGGAAGGGCGCGAACCAGGCCAGCAGCTCCCGCGCCGGTATGAGCGCCAGCCAGCCCACTATCACGTACAGACTCACCCCAAGCCACTTCGGTGCCGTCGGCCAGGCGACCCGCAGAAGGACTCCGCCGCCGGCCACTCCCCAGATGACGGACAGCATAGTGATACCCCAGGCTGCGTTCAACACCATCAGGCAGAAGGGGGTGTATGTACCGGCGATGAGCACGAAGATCATCGAGTGGTCCAGGCGCCTGATCAGGCGGCGCACCGTCGGTCTCCAGGTGATGCTGTGGTATGCCGCGCTCGTCCCGTAGAGAAGAACCAGGCTCGCTGCGAAGATGGCCCCGCCAACGTATGCCCTGGCGGAGCCCGCCACCAGCAGGAGCAAGGCCGCTCCCGCCACGGCAGCGATGGTCGCGTAGAGGTGGAAGACGCCCCTCAGGAGCGGCCGTTGCCTGGTGACAGCGTCGGTGACCGCGCCCATCTGCGGCTGACTAGAAAGCATTTCAAAATCCCGACGGCACCGCCCCGTAAACGGGGCGGCATTGATGCATCCGCCTAATGGTCATGAAGAAAATAGTGGCGCACCGCGTGAGATGCTTCGCTTCGCTCAGCATGACAGCGAGTCAGGATGTCACCCTGAGCGCAGCGAAGGGTCTCTGCTCGCACGCTTCAGCCGACTATGCTGACGATGAGTCATTGGCTGTTTTGTGGCCATCAGGCGGGGGGCGAAAGCGATTTTTGAAACTGGTTGCACCCACCT
>JALHUG010000322.1 GCA_022866185.1 Dehalococcoidia bacterium | reverse complement strand
GAGCTTCCGCGTGGCTGCCAACCGCAGCTTCACCACGCCTGAGGGGGAGCGACGGGAGGAAACGGAGTGGTTCGCAGTGGTGGCCTGGCAGAAGCTGGCCGAGCAGTGCAGCCAGTACCTTCAGAAGGGGCGGCGGGTGTATGTGGAGGGACGGCTCCGAACCCGCTCGTGGGACCCTCCTGATGGTCAGCGGCGCTATCGCACGGAAGTGATCGCGGATAGGGTGCTCTTCCTCGATCGGGCGCCGGGTGCCCCCTTGCCTGAGGAAGGGGAGCCGGAAACGGTGGAGGCCGATGAGCTACCCTTTGAGTAGATGGATTTGAGAGATGCGAACAGAATCAGAACATTACCGAGAAGAGGGCGGTGGCGAGGGGGGTAGACGCAGGCCGCGCGGGCGGTTCAGCCGGCGGCGCAAGGTTTGCGGGTTCTGCGTCGAGCACGTCACGACTATCGACTACAAGGACGTCAATAGGCTGCGGCGGTTCCTGTCCGATCGTGGGCGCATCGAGCCCAGGAGGAAGTTGGGGACCTGCGCCAAGCATCAGCGGGCTCTATCCCAGGCTCTGAAGCGGGCCAGGCATTTGGCTCTTCTGCCCTACACGGCGGAGCACATTCGCGCAACGGGGCCTTCCTCCTCACGCCAGTAGCTGGTGCTGTCCAAGCTGGGGTAGTGGGTGAGGGTTCTCGCCCGCTATCCTTGGAGGGAATTTACCCTTGGTCAAGAAGAGACGCCAGAGACCCCTGCCTATCCCGCCGCGCCCACGGCGGCGGCCCTGGAGCCGCGAGTTTCGGCTCCAGGTGGCAGTGATTAGTGGGTTTGTGCTGCTTCTGGCGTTCATCACGGGAATGATCGGACTGGGCTTCTTTCAGGACTACTATGAGGAGCACGTCCAGCTTCCTAATTCCAAGGCCATTCAGGTAGGCGACACCACCCTGAGTGTCGACTACTTTGCCCGCCGCCTCAAACTCCTCCTGACCAGCATAAGTCTTAGCGATACCAGCCAGGCGCAGATGCTTATTGCCACCGACGTCAGTATTCTGGAACGCGAGGAGCTGCTGCGGCAGAGAGCGCCCGCTGACCTTGGCGTGTCTGTATCGCCGGAGGAAATCGAGCTGGAGATCGGCGATCGGCTGGGCCTGATGGAGAACAACCCCGAGGCATTCGCTAAGGCCTATGAGCCAGAGTTGAAGAAGAGCGGCCTCTCGGACAGGGAGTATCGGCGGATGGTGGAGACCGACCTTCTAAGCAGCAAGGCGCAGCAGGTCTTCTCCCTGTCTGTGCCCAAGACGATGGAGCTGGTAAGGATGCGCCAGATTCAGGTGGGAACAGAGGATGAGGCCCGCTCGGTGGTGGAGCGTTTGAATGGTGGCGAAGACTTCGGCAATCTGGCGCAAGAGCTTTCTCTGGACAGCGCCACCAAGGCCAAGGGGGGCGAGCGGGACTGGGTGGCTCGCGATGAGTTGGACCTATCCTACGCTGGCAAGGTGCTGGCCCTGGAGGTGGGCACCCCCAGCCAGCCCATCCCTGGGCCGGGCGGCTACTTCATCTTTGAGGTGGAGGAGAAACAGCCCGACCGAGAGGTGACGCCGGAGCAGCAGAGCACCATCAGCAGCAGCTACTTCAGTCTTTGGGCGAATGAGCAGAAAACTCTCTTCGCCGTGCCTGATGTCCAGCCTCTATTACTAGACACTGCCAAGTTGCAGTGGGCAGCGAACAAAGCTTTTGGCCTGTAGGATGGTAGATGATGGCGAGGCAGGACCAGATCGAGATCGCTTTGCTGGGCCTAGGGGTGATAGGCAGTGGTGTGGCCCGCACGCTCCTGGAGAAAGGGCCAGCCTACGATCAGCAACTGGGGCTTCACCTAAGCCTGCGCCACATCCTGGAGCGGGACCTCTACAAGGCTGAGGGCGTCCCCGTAGACCGCCGCCTGGTCACCGACGACTCTCACGTTGTCCTGGACGACAAGGCCGTCGATATCGTCATCGAGCTGCTGGGTGGCGAGCGGCCGGCCTATGATTTCATTAAGGAAGCCCTCTGTTCCGGTCGGTACGTAGTGACCGCCAACAAGGAGGTCATGGCCAAGCATGGCCTCGAGCTGCTGGCCCTGGCTCAGGAGCATGGGGTGGACATCCTGTTCGAGGCCAGCGTCGGCAGCGGCACCCCCGTCATTGGGCCCCTCAGGCGCGACCTTTCGGCCAACGAGATCACTTCCATTCGGGCCATTATCAACGGCACCACCAACTACATTCTGACCCGCATGAGCAAGGAGGGGCTGGACTTCCAGGAGGCGCTGAGCCAGGCTCAGGCCCTGGGCTACGCCGAGGCTGACCCCACCAACGACCTGGAGGGGATCGATGCCGTCTACAAGCTGGCCATCCTGGCCAGCCTAGCCTTCCACACTCATGTCCGCCCCGACGATGTCTACCGCGAAGGGATCACCAGCCTCAACGCCCGCGACTTCCGCTACGCTCAGGAGCTAGGCTATGCCATCAAACTTCTGGCTGTGGCCAGAAGGGAGGAGGAGGGTGTGGATGTCAGGGTGCACCCGGCGTTTGTGCCCAGGGGGGAGCTTCTGGCCAGCGTGGACGGCGTGCTCAACGCCGTTCAGGTGGAGGGCGATCTCTTGGGTCGGGTGCTCTTTCAGGGGCCGGGGGCGGGCCCCCGTCCCACGGCCAGCGCTATCATGGCCGATGTCATGGACGCCGCTTACAGCGTGGCGGCGGCCAAGGCTGGCCGAACGGGAGGTCGCTTGCCCTGGCGAGCGGGCCGGACGCTGCCCATGAAGCCGATGGCCGAGCTGACCACCCGCTACTATCTGCGCATGGAGGTGGCTGACCAGCCGGGCGTGCTGGCTCAGATCGCCCGCTGCTTTGGCGACCACGGCGTGAGCATCGCCTCGGTCATCCAGAAGGAGAGGGATGAGGTGGCCCAGACGGCGGAGTTGGTCATCATGACTCACGTGGCCCGCGAGGAATCGGTGCAGAAGACCATCGAGGAGGCAGGCAAGCTGGCGGTGGTGAGCCGAATCGGCAATCTTCTGCGGGTGGAAAGCTGACCGGCCTACCGGCGGCAGGCTGGGGATAGCGATGGGCGCGGACAAGAGGCAGCCAAAGGCCGATCCTCCTCGGACAGACGAAGCAGCTCCCTCGTCCGGCGCCGTTACCTGGCTGGAGGAGGAGCTGCGACAGGCCAAGAACCATCTCCATAAGCTGCAGCAGCAGGTGGAGCAGGCGCAGAATCAGATATGGAACATGGCGGAGACTGTGCGAAAGGTGGAAGACCTCTTTTCCGCCCATGCCTCACATATTGCAGCCTTCCCTCACCTTCAGGACGAGGTGCGCCAGACCAAGGAACAACTGGGGCGCTTCCAGGAGCGTGCGCTGGCCAATCAGAGCCGCCTCGAAGAGGCGATCCGTCAGCAGCAGGCGGCGGTGGAGCGGGAGAGGGGGGAGCGCAGTGGCTCCGTACGCCGCGTGGATGGCGTGGAGAAGCTGGCTCAATCCTACGAGGGGCGCGTGCTGGCGTTGGAGGAGGGTGGGCGCCGCTTTCGGGATGATGTCTCTCTCTTGGATAAGCGGTTGGAGGCTGTGAACAAGGGCGTTGAAGAGGTAGCGGCGAAGACTGCTCGCCACGGCGAGGCTGCCAAGCGCTTGGAAGAGACGACGAGGCGTCTGCACACTGAGACCGATGCCTTGATCAAGCAGGACTCCATCCTCGCCGAGCGCGTACAACTCTTGGTCGAGCAGGTGCGCCGTCTGGGGGAGCAGGTGGCGATCCTGAACGAGGATCATGTGGTCCACCAGGAGCTGGCGGATGTTCAGGAGCACTGGCACGCGGACGGTCAGCGCCTGGACGAGCGGCTGAAGGCCCTGGAGCAGGCGCTGGGAGAGCAGCACCAGCGCGCGGAAGACCAGGCTCGTGTCCTGGAGCTACTGGGGAGCAAGGACCAGACCCAGGCGGAGCGTCTGGCGGCCTTCCAGCAGCAGATCCGCGAGCAGCGACAGCAGGTGGTGGAATACCTGCGCAAGCTGAGTCAGTTCCAGGAGCGCCAGAAGCGCCGCCAGTTGGCTGGTCTGGAACAGGAACTGAAGGAGATGAAACAGCGTGACACCAAGCTGGGCGGCGAGTGATCGCCCTGGCGTGCTGCGCCGCTATCGGGACTATCTGCCGCTAACGGATGCCACGCCGCTTATCTGCATGGGGGAAGGGGAGACGCCGCTGGTGCGCTCCCAGCGGCTGGAGGCCCGATTGGGCTGTGGCCCCCTTTATTTCAAGCTGGAGAGCTGTAATCCTACTGGCTCATTCAAGGACCGCGGCATGGTGGTGGCGGTGGCCAAGGCGCTAGAGGAGGGGCAAAAGGCGGTGCTCTGCGCTTCCACCGGCAATACCAGCGCCGCCGCCGCAGCCTATGCTGCCCACTGCGGGCTCAGGGCCCATGTTCTCGTGCCGAAGGGCAACATCGCCCAGGGGAAGCTGGCCCAGGCGGTGGCACACGGTGCCCAGGTCATCTCTGTGGACGGCAACTTCGACCAGGCCCTGTCCCTGGCGCGGGCCATCACCGACAAGCATCCCATCGCCCTGGTCAACTCCCTCAACCCCTATCGGCTGGAGGGACAGAAGACGGCGGCCTTCGAGATCGTCGATCACCTGGGGGATGCGCCCGACTACCTGTTTGTTCCGGTGGGCAATGCTGGCAACATCACCGCTTACTGGCGAGGCTTCGTGGAGTACGAGCAGAGGGGGAAGGCTACCAGGAAGCCGCGGATGATGGGTTTCCAGGCGGAGGGGGCGGCCCCCATTGTTCTGGGAAGGCCGGTGGAGAAGCCGGTGACGGTGGCCACGGCTATACGCATCGGCAACCCGGCTAGCTGGAGGGGGGCTGAGGCCGCTCGCGACGCCTCGGGCGGCGTGATCGAGGCGGTGAGCGATGAGGAGATCCTGACCGCCTACCGCCTGCTGGCTCAGGAGGAGGGCATCTTCGGCGAGCCAGCCTCAGCGGCCTCGGTGGCAGGTCTGTTCAAGATGAGCCGCCAGGGGCTGGCCCTCAGCAGCAGCACCATCGTCTGCATCATCACCGGCAGTGGCCTCAAGGACCCCGATACGGCCATGTCCATCCCCACCGAGGTCCACGAGGTGCCCGCCGACCTGGTCGCTGTAGAGAAGGCCATCGGCCTGGCATAGGTGCATAGCCCGCCTCTGTACTGATTGATCCTGGGATGGGCCCACCTGTACAATATCGCCAAGCTGTCAATCTGCGACCGCCCCGATTGCGTCGGGGCGTACTTTCCTTAAGGATAGGGGACGTGGTAGATCGCGCCAGGATCGCTGAGGCGATGCGGCAGATCATCGATGCCATCGGCGAGGACCCCGAGCGGGAGGGTCTGGCCGAGACGCCTCGGCGCATCGCCGCCATGTATGCTGACCTCTTCTCTGGCCTTGAGCGGGACCCGCTGGAGGTGCTGCGGAGCGGTTTCCGGGAGGAGAATGATGGGCCGGTGATCCTGAGGGACATCCCCTTCTACTCCCTGTGCGAGCATCATTTTCTCCCTTTCTACGGAGTGGCCCACGTGGGCTACATTCCCGATGGTCGCCTGGTGGGCATCAGCAAGATCGCTCGGGCGCTGGACATTCTCGCCAGGAGGCCCCAGGTTCAGGAGCGTCTGACCCGCCAGTTGGCCGATTGCATTCTGGAGGCCCTGAATGCCGATGGTGTGGGGGTTGTGCTGGAGGCGGAGCACTTCTGCCTGAGCATGCGGGGCGCTCACAAGCCGGGTGCGCGGGTGGTGACGTCGGCAGTGCGGGGGCCCATTGACAAGGGGACATTCGCCCGCTCTGAGTTCCTGGCCCTAGTGCAGGGCAGAGGATAGCCCTTACTGGTGGAGGGGGGACATGCCTCCGCCCGAGGCAAGCTGCCCAAGGAGGGCTCCCATGACAGAGTGCCTGTTCTGTAACATGGCCTCCGGCAAGACGCCGGTGGACAAGCTGCACGACGATGAGCAGGTGTTCGCCATCCGCGACATCCACCCGCGGGCGCCCGTCCACTTCATGGTCATCCCCAAGGAGCATATCCCTTCGGCGCTCGCCATCGGGCAAGAGCATGGCCCGCTGCTTGCTCACATGATCCAGGTTGCTAACCAGGTCGCGGAAGGAGAGGGAATCGCCGATACGGGATACCGTCTGGCCCTGAACGTTGGCAAGTACGGCGGCCTGCTCATCTATCATCTCCATATGCACGTCCTCGGCGGCCGACGTCTGGGCGTCGAGGGCTAGCCTCTCTTTCTGGCATATGCGGGCCCAAGTCGAGGCCGTCAGGGAGGCGGTGGCCCGTCTGCCCCGCGGCCTAGCCGAGCATGTCGAACGGGTGGCAGCGGAGGCTGACCACCTGGCGGCTGGTTTCAAAGAGCTGGGCAGGGAGCAGGTGGAACTGGCCGCCTGGGGTCACGACATCGCTCGCGCTCTCTCGCCGCGGGAGCTTCTGGCCTGGGCCCGCCGGTTCGGCCTGGAGGTCAGCGCCATCGAAGAGGAGGCGCCTATCCTCCTCCACGGGCCCGTGGGCGCCGAGATCCTCCGCCGGGAGCACGGCATCGACGACGCGCAGGTGCTGGCGGCGGCTCGCTTTCACAGCACCGGTCGGGCGGGGATGGCGCTTCTGGAGAAGGTCATCTTCGTGGCCGACAAGATCGAGCCCGGCAAGGTTCGCGCCAGGCCAGCCCTGGCCAGGGTGCGCGCGCTGGCCGACCGCGACCTGGATGCTGCTATCCTGGAATACCTTGAGCAGATGCTGGCGATGGCTGGAGAAGAAGGCTGGCCGCTGCACCCCCAGGCGGTGGCGGCCCGCAGCGAGCTGCTGCTGAGGCGACACCAGGCTCCGCAGTAGGCTCCGCAGTAGGCTCCACGGTAGGCTCTGGGGTAGGCTCCACCGTAGGCTCTGGGGTAGGCTCCACCGTAG
>JALHUG010000038.1 GCA_022866185.1 Dehalococcoidia bacterium | reverse complement strand
GGATTCAAGAATACCACCTATCTGAGAAAGGGGGAAGACGCCTACGTGCCTTACTGAATGAGGCGGTGCATGGATTTGAGGTGGAATTGCCCTAGGCAGGCCCGGGTGATGATAGCAGAGCCAGCTTGGCAGGGGTAAGAAAGGGCCGAGGCTTCTATTCCGCCTGCGCCTCGGCCGCCGGAGTCCCTTTGTCAGCGTCGTCTCGCCTACTCTTCTTCTTCCTCCCTCTCCCCCTCGCTGGTGTCGAACTCATAGAGGGTGACATCGACCTCCGGAGCCTTGCTGTGGCTATCCCAGTCCTCCGCGTCCTCCACCTCCTCGAAGCTCTCCTCGTCTTCTTCCGCATCGTGGCGCACCAAGCCCTCCTTGGTGTAGGGGCGGAAGGCGTCCGCAGCCCCGGGCGGGAAGGAGAGCTTGCCCGCCTGGCTGGGGTGCTGGAAGGTCTCTTTGATGATCACCCGGACGTCGTCCTGGCTGAGGGTGGCGATGGCCGCCGCGTACTGGTTGCCCCCCTCCATCAGCTTGATCAGGCGCAAGCCCAGCTTGGGCTCCACTTCTCCCAGATATTCCCCCCGGCCGCTCTCCACCACTAGGGTGTTGTTCTGACGACGGAGGAAGACCTCGTCCCCTGCCGTCATGCGGGCGGCAGCCTGAGGGGCCGGCCGCGTCAGGACAGTTGTACCAGTCTTGCCCATCTCCGCTATGAACATCTGGGGAGAGAGCTTCTTGCCTACCTCCGCTTGGATGGCTACCTCCTCGCCCAGGGTGGCCAAACGAGCCAGGTTCTTCTGGGCGATGGAGTTGAGGGGGTCAAGCTCCAGAGACTTGCCGTAGGCTCCTCGCGCTTCCGCGTAGCGGCCAAGCTCCGTCAGGGCCTTCCCCAGCCGATTGTAGGCATCTACATCGTTCGGGAAGACAGCGATGATCGCTCGGTTGACGGCCGCAGCCTCCTGCCACTGGCCCTGCATTGCCAAGTGGATGGCCTGCTGGGTCCGCTGCCGCCGAAACAGCCCCGTTCTGTCGTCCGCTGTGAACACCATATTCGTCAAATCACCCCACACTGGCGCGCATTTTAGAGGTTTCTCTAGTCTTTTGCAAGTCCGCACTGACAATGCCTCGGAGAGGCTTGCCTCGACGCATGCCTTAAAGACGCCACGGCAGGCCAGACGTTACGCCATCCTTCAAGAAAGCCCCTAGAGCTGCCCAAGCTTCCCTCAACGTGTGGTTATTCGACTAGCTAGAACGCTGATCTGGTCAGATAGTTACCTGACAGCGGCAAAGAGCCGCCTCTCACCACCTGCGTGGCTCCCTGCAGATCACTGAGAGGTTGTCTCGTCCTGAGGGGATTATGATTATCAGACGAGGGGGATTTCAGGTACGCTTTCGGTCGCGCCCATTCACCATCCGCCACCTGGTCGGGGTGGGCAGATTCGAACTGCCGGCCTCACGGTCCCGAACCGTGCGCTCTAGCCTGACTGAGCTACACCCCGCCAAACCTCCTCCAACCCGCCAAAGCGGTGGGTTTTCATTTTAGCAAATGCCGCTCAGGGTGTCGAGTTCGTCTTAGTCTCTCACAACTTATGGTAGAGGGCTGCACAGCCGCTTGGCCACCGTCCACCACCAGGTAGACGTTGGGGGCCAGCGGGCCGCTGTAGAAGGCCTGCGGCGCAGGTATGCTGTGGACGCGCGGGGTTATCTCCATGCTTCGTCGCCCCTGCGCGGCCAATGTTAGCATACCCGCGCGGCGTTCGCCTGTGGCGAGTGGCCGCTCATGGTGAGCCCCCGCCTGAGGCGGGTCCACCTCCGGCGGATGTCGAACCATGAGCCCCCGCTCACCCTTCGACAAGCTCAGGATGAGCGGCGGGCGCTGGCGCTAGGGGCCGGGCAGCGGCGACGCTAGGCTAGCCTCCGCCGCAGGCTTCGCCAGAGGCGCATCCGCCTTCGGCGGAGGATCAGCCCCGGCTGAACCGCCTCCTGGCATACCAGGCGCTCGCGGTGAGAGCGGCCAGCACTGCAACTGCCAGTGCGGCCAGGGCGATGTAATGCTGACGCGACGAGCCGCCCGACGGCTGGGCGGCCGGATCAACCACCGAATGGGAACCGTCCACTTGGATTTCCACCATGCCGCCGACGGCCGTGGCCGTGTTGGTGAAGGTGCAGGTCACCGTCTCCCCCAGGTCGAGGTCTACCGTGGCCTTCCTGGCGGCCAAGTCGACGCTAGAGCCGTCGTCAGGGTCAGTGCAGCTCAGGCCGGTGAGGACGAAGCCGCCCGGGGCCACCTGTGGGTAGTCCTCAATGACGGTGTAGCTGTCGGTGAAGATGTCGCTGAAGGTCTTCGTGCCTCCGTCGTCGAGGTTGAAGCTGTTGGGCGCGGCGATGTTGTCGCTGAAGCCGAAGCCGGTGCCGCCCGCCGGGTGTGTGGCCTTCACGATGACGATCGTCCCGCTGGGGGGCGTCGTCCGCCCGTAGCCGTGGGCCCCCCAGCAGGCCAGGGTGCCGTCCGTCCTCACCCCGCAGTTGTGATAGCCGCCCGCGCTGACCTGGCTGAAGGTGCCGGCGGGGGGCGTCGTCCGCCCGTCGCCGTGGGCCCCCCAGCAGGCCAGGGTGCCGTCCGTCCTCACCCCGCAGTTGTGATACCCGCCCGCGCTGACCTGGCTGAAGG
>JALHUG010000321.1 GCA_022866185.1 Dehalococcoidia bacterium | reverse complement strand
CCACGTTCGAATCAGACCCAGAACGCCCCATCTCAATGGCAAGGTGGAGAGGGTGCAACGCACAGTCCGGGAAGAACATTGGGATGGTGTAGTCGGGGGACCGGTCTCAGAGTGGGAGAAGGAACTGCAGGCCTACGTGCGCTTCTACAACAACAAACGGCTGCACAGTGCCCTTGGCTACAGTGCGCCGCTGGTGTACGCTCTGGAGCGTCTACCTCAGGCCCAGGTCTACCACATCTCCTGAAACCCTACACCGCTTGTCAACAGGCGCCTTGACACACCACTGGTTCGTCGTTGGCGGTTTAGTTCTCGACCCCCGCCTGTCCTCCGAAGGCGGATGCGCCTCCGGCGCAAAGGCGGGGGCATCGGATTCGCCTCCCCATGCCCCAGCCTTATGGCGATCAAGAAAATAAGAACACCCCTGAGGGTTGAAACCCTCAGCTTTGGGGAAGCTGCGGGATTTATCCCGCAGAGGTGAATTTAAATAGTTGAACGCCATCAGGCTGGGGTTGTGTGCGAACCTGGGAGTTCAGAACCCACCAATCATGAACCAATTACCTTGAACCACCACATCACTTGCGTGGCTAGCCGCCGTCGACTATATTTCAGGTCATGGAGCCAATCTGATTCAGGACGCTCGAAACCATGAGTATCCGCAGCAAGGCGGCGGTTGCCAAGTAGAGCGGCGACATCCGCCGGCGATAGCTAGAAGGGGAAGTCGATGAAGGCAGTGGTCTTCGAAGAGCACGGTGGGGTCGATGTCCTGCAGTACAAGGAGGTGGCCGAGCCCAAGATCAGGCCCAACGACGTACTGGTCAGGGTCAGGGCGGCCGGCTGCAACTATAACGACATCTGGGCTCGCCGCGGCATACCGGGCGTGCGGTTCAGCCTGCCTCATATCTCCGGCAGCGATGCGGCCGGCGAGGTGGTAGAGGTGGGCAGCGAGGTGGCCGACATCAAGAGCGGCGACGAGGTGCTGATCTATCCCGGCCTGAGTTGCCGCACCTGCCAGTTCTGCGCCAACGGTCAGGATACCTTCTGCCGCCAGTACAAGATCTGGGGCTTCCAGACCGGCCCTCTCGACGGTGGCCACGCCGAGTTCGTCAAAGTGCCCGCCTTCAACATAGTCCCCAAGCCCAATGGGCTGGCCTGGGAGGAGGCAGGCTCCCTGGCCTTGGTCCTTCTCACCACCTGGCGAATGCTGCTCGGGCGGGCCCGAATTCAGGCGGGCGACTTCGTCCTGATATGGGGGGCAGCCGGCGGCCTGGGCACCATGGCCATCCAGATCTGCCGCATCTTCGGCGCTCGGCCCATCGCTGTGGCCAGCAGCGATGAGAAGCTGGAGTTCTGCCGTAGACTGGGAGCCGAACACCTGATAAACCGCAAGAAGCAGGATGTGCTGGAGGAGGTGCGCAAGATCACCGATCGCCGTGGGGTGGACGTCGTCTTCGAGCATGTGGGCGAGGCCACCTGGAAAGAGAGCGTGGCCAGCCTGAAGTGGGGCGGAACCCTGGTCACCTGCGGCGCCACGAGCGGCTTCGAAGCCCTCACCGACATCCGCTTTCTCTGGAACAAACAGTTGAACTTCCTCGGCTCGCACATGGGCAACAAGACCGATCTTCTTGAGGGCCTGCGCTGGGTGGCGAGCGGCCACATCAAGCCGATAGTGTCCCACGCCTTTCCCCTGCAGGAAGCGGGCGCCGCCCAGACAATGATGGAGAACAATGAGGTCATGGGCAAGCTGGTGCTCGTGCCAGCGTAGTTGGCAAGGCCAGGGCTCATGTCAGGGGAATCGTCTGGGCCTTGTCTTGATGAGGGCATGGGCGTAGGCTTTATGTCTGTGCTAACATTTATCAGAGCTTGGGTGGTGCTGGCAGTCACTGATGGGGGCTAGGGCGTGAGTGACGCGACGGATGCATCGTCCCCGCCGCTGGTCGCAGGGGGTGCGTTCCTCGGGGACGACGGTGGAGGAGGCCCTGACGGCCTCATCATTGGCCTCGATGTCGGTTCCACCACCGTCAAGGCGGTGGTGATGGAGCCTGGCAGCAGGGAGATCCTGTGGGCCGACTACCAGTTCCACGAGACGCGCCAGCCGGACAAGGTCCTAGAGCTCCTCAAGGCCATAGAGCAGCGGTTCCCCCTGCCCCCTAACAGGTTCCGCATCTTCGCCACCGGCAGCGGCGGAGCGACCATTGCCTCCCATATTGGGGCCAGGTTCGTGCAGGAAGTGAACGCCATCGCCCTGGCCGCCGAGGCCCTCCAGCCAGACGTGGGCTCAGTCATCGAGCTGGGAGGGCAAGACGCCAAGATCATCATCTGGCTGCTAGACCCGAAGACCGGCCGCAAGCGAAAGCTGGCCACCATGAACGACAAGTGCGCTGGTGGCACAGGCGCCGTCATCGACCGGATCGCCGCCAAGCTCCACCTGAGCCAGGACCAGTTGCGGGAGCTGCGCTACACCAATGTTAAGCTGCATCCCGTAGCTGGCAAGTGCGGTGTCTTCGCCGAGACCGACATCAACAGCCTCCAGAAGCAGGGCATTCCTCCTCAAGAACTCATGGTCTCGCTTCTGGAGGCCATCGTTCAGCAGAACCTCAGCGTCCTCACCCGCGGCAACACCCTCCGCCCCAAGGTGCTCCTTCTAGGTGGCCCCAACACCTTCCTTCCCTGCCTCGAGGAGGCATGGCGACAGCACATCCCCGGCATCTGGCAAGAGCGAGGGCTGTCCCTGCCCGAAGGCGCCACCCCTCATGAACTCATCGTGGTGCCGGAGAATTCTCTGTTCTACGCCGCCCTGGGCGCGGCTCTCTACGGCCAAGAGGAGGAGGGCCAGGCGGCGACCTACGAAGGGACGACGGCTCTGGAGGAGTACATCGAGATGGGCCGTCGCAGGGCGAGGGAGGCCACCGGCCAAAGTGGTTTCTTTGCTCATCAGGAGGAGCTGGCGGAGTTCCGCCGCCTCTACGAGACCAAACCCTTCACGCCCTCCACCTTCTCGGCGGGCCAGGTGGTGGAGGCCTACATGGGTGTGGATGGCGGCTCCACCTCTACCAAGGCCGTGCTCACCGACGGCGAGGGCCACCTGCTGGCCAAGGCCTATCAGCTCTGCAAGGGCAACCCCCTTCAGGACGCCAAGGAGGTGCTGGGACAGCTGCGGCAGCAGGTAGAGGGCCAGGGCGCTCGCCTGCGCATACGCGGGGTGGGCACCACCGGCTACGCCAAAGACCTCCTCAAGGAGGCGCTGGGAGGCGACGTGGCCATACCCGAGACCGTGGCTCACGCCCAATCGGCCCTGCGCTACTATCCCGATGTGGACGTCATCGCCGACGTGGGCGGCCAGGATATCAAGGTCATCATCATGAAGCGGGGCAAGGTCAAGGACTTCAAGCTCAACACCCAGTGCTCCGCTGGCAATGGCTACTTCCTCCAGAGCACCGCCGCCCGCTTCGGCTACGACATCACTCAATATGCCGAGATGGCCCTCGGTGCCCAGCGGGCTCCCACTTTCCACTACGGCTGCGCCGTGTTTCTGGAGCAGGACATCTCCCACTTCCAGCAACTGGGCTGGCAGCCCTCCGAGATCATGGCCGGCCTGGCCGTGGTTCTGCCCAAGAACGTCTGGCTGTACGTGGTTCAGGAGACAAACCTGGCCCGCTTCGGTCACACCTTCCTCTTGCAGGGGGGCACCCACTACAACCTGGCCGTGGTCAAGGCCCAGCGCGATTTCATCAGCGCCCGCGTTCCCCAGGCCCAAATCTACGTCCACCCCCACGCCGGCGAGAGCGGCGCCCTGGGCGCTGCCCTGGAGGCCATCCGCGTGATGGATGGCAGGGAGAGCTCCTTCATCGGCTTCGACCAGGTGGAGGGGTTTACCTTCACGGCCACCCGCGACGAGTCCACCCGCTGCGTCTTCTGCAAGAACAAGTGCCTGCGCACGTTTGTGGACATCCAGACCTCTCCCGGCCACGGCACCCGCTTCATCGCTGCCACCTGTGAGCGAGGGATGGTGGGGAGCATCGAGGAGGTGCGAGCGTTCAACGCCCGCGAGGCTGTGGTCAAGAAGGCCAACCCCAACTTCGTAGAGATCGCCACGCGTGAGGCCTTCCGCAGCTACTGCCCGCCGCAGGTGGCCTCTGCCAGCGATGGCGCCCGACTCTCCCCGTGGAGGCTTGTGGCAAGTCGGAAGGCTGCCCGGATGCGCCAGCAACGCGAGGGTCTGCGCATCGGCATACCACGGGTGCTGAGCATGTACTCCTATGCCCCCTTCTACAGCGCCTACCTGGAGAGCCTGGGGGTGAAGCCCCAACACATCGTCTGGTCTGACTACAGCGACGACCAGATGTACCGCGAGGGCTCCCACCGTGGCTCCATCGACCCCTGTTTCCCGGCCAAGGTGTCTGTCTCCCACGTCCACAATCTTCTGTACAAGAAGCGAGTGGATGTCATCTTCTTCCCCGTGATCATGAGTGTCCCCACGGAGGTATACAACTGCCAGGCCAGTTGGGCCTGCCCGACGGTGCAGGGCATCCCCGAAGTGGCCAAGGCGGCGTTCACCACCGAGAGAGATGCCTTCGCTGAGAGGAGCGTGCCCTACTATGATCCTGTCCTGCACATGGCCGAGCCTCACCTCTTCGAGCGGCAGATGTATCTCTTCTTCCACAAGCTTCTGGGGGTGACCCGCGAGGAGAATAGGATGGCCATGGAGCAGGGCTATCTGGCCATGAAAACCTTCCTGGGCGGCCTAAGGCGGCGGGCGCGCGAGGTTCTGGACCGACTGGAGGAGGAGGGGCGCGTGGGGGTGGTGCTCCTAGGGCGACCCTATCACAACGACCCTGGCGTTCACCACGATATCCCAGCCCAGATTCAGAAGCTGGGCTACCCTGTCTTCACCATCGACTCTCTCCCCACCGACTTCGATATCCTGGACCGCCTGTTCGGTGAAGAGATACGGCGGGGCGAGATAGCCGACCCGCTGGACAGCCACGATGCCTGGAAGCACTCGTTCAGCGAGAATACCAGCCGCAAGGTATGGGCGGCCAAGTACGTGGCCCGCCACCCCAGCCTGGTAGGGATCGACATCTCCAGCTTCAAGTGCGGCCTGGACTCCCCTATCTATCACGTCGTCGAGGGCGCCCTGGAAGCCTCCGATACGCCCTACTTCACCTTCCACGACCTGGACGAGAACCGGCCGGCGGGCTCCATCAAGCTACGGGTGGAGACCATCGCCTATTTCCTGCGCCGCCACCACGAAGAGGTGTGCCGACGGAGGGAACTGGCCGAGGAGGTGGAGCGGCGAGTGGTGGCCTACAGGGAGCAGCTCCAGCGAGAGCTTGTGCCCACGAAAGGATAGTTATGTCCGTAACCCCGTCCGCGCCTGAAGAGCTTGAGGCCAAGGTAGAGGCTTATCGGCGGGCCCTGTACCAAGAGATGGGGCTGGAGCAGCCGGAAGTGCAGCACTTCAAGCGCCCCGAGGAGCGCCCCTCATCCCTGATCGGACGGGGGGGCGCCACTCTCGTCTATTGCGGCCTCCCCCCAACCCACGAGGAGGTCGTCCTGGGAGTGCTGGAGGGGCTGGGGTATAAGGCCCAGCGGTTGCCCGTCCCTGACCAGGAGGCCCTGGCCATCGGCAAGGAGTTCTGCAATCGCGGCCAGTGCAACCCCACCTACTACACCGTGGGCAACCTCCTGAAGTTCCTGTTTGATCTGCGCCGCCAGGGCCTATCCGACGAGGAGATCGAGAACTCTTATGCTATATTCTGGGGCGCCGACTGCGGCCCCTGCCGCATGGGCATGTACGAGGCCGACATGCGCAAGGCCTTGAAGGCGGCCGGCTTCCCCAACTTCCGCATTGTCGTGCTGGACATCGCCCACGGCCTGGACGTTCAGCAGGAATCGGTGGGCGTACAGATGACTCCGCGGGCCTTCGTGCGCCTGGCCAAGGCCGCCATGGCCGCCGACCTAGTCAACGACCTGGTCTGCCAGATCCGGCCCTATGAGGTGAAGCCGGGGGAGACCGACGTGGTGATGGAGGAGGCTCGCCAGACCCTGCGCACCGCAGTCAGAGACGGCACCTCCGTCCGGGCTGCCTTGCGTCGCCTCAAGAAGCGGTTCAGCCAGATCGAGGTGGACTACCTGCGGGTCAAGCCTAGAGTCAAGATCACCGGGGAGTTTTTCCTGAAGCACGCCGAGGGCGATTCTAACCACAAACTGATGCGCTGGCTGGAGGAAGAGGGAGCGGAGCTGATGCTGGACCTGATAGGGGCCTGGTTCGAGTACATGGTCTGGCTCAATGAACTCAAGGTGAGGGATCGCCTCTGGGTCAAGCCCGACAAGCAGGGGATGGACGGAGCCAATCCCTGGCTGGTTTGGGGGGGACTGCGCCTGGGTAAGGCGGCCTATGAAGCCGTCTACACTTACTATCGCTTCCTGCTGAACCGCAAGCCGCAAGCTCTTCCCCCCATGGGCAAGCTGGACAAGTACTCGGAGGGCTACTACGAGAAGCGCCTGATCGCCGGCGAAGGGCATCTGGAGGTCACCAAACACATCTGGATGACCCTTCACTCCAAGGCCCACATGATGATCACCGTCAAGCCCTTCGGCTGCATGCCCAGCACCATCAGCGACGGCGTCCAGGCCAAGGTGGTCACCGACCTGGCCGATACCATCTTTGTGCCTATCGAGACTACCGGCGACGGCGAGGTGCTGGTGAAGAGCCGCGTGCAGATGAAGCTGCAGGAGGCCAAGGAGAAGGCGCGCGAGGAGATGGAGCGTGTTCTGGACGGCTACGGCGTCACGCTCGAGGAGATACGCGCCTTTGCCCGAAAGCACCCCGAGCTGTCCAACGCCATGCGTCGCCTGCCGCACCATCCTGGCCTGGTGACCACCGCCGCCAACTTCGCCGCCGATATAGCACGACGCATGGGCCGGCGGGAAAAGAAGGGCGCGCTCGCCGGGCGGCCCCAAAGCCAGTAGAGGCCCTGCCCCAGCGACAGGCAGGTGCAGAGGAGAAGCTATTTCAAAATTCTCTCCACACCGCCCCGTAAACGGGGCGGCATCCATGCCCCCGCCTTTGCGCCGGAGGCGCATCCGCCTTCGGAGGACAGACGGGGGTAGCAAGCCGTTTTTGGTTCTGCTTCTAGCAAGCCAATGGAGGTCGATGTGAACGAGGTAGTGATCGTAAGTGCGGCCCGCACGCCGGTGGGAACCTTCGGCGGCGGTCTGACCGATGTGCCGGCGGTCAAGCTGGGGGCGGTGGCCATCGCCGAGGCCCTGCACCGGGCGGGCGTCCAGCCGAACGAAGTGGATGAGGTGATCATGGGTCTGGTGCTGTCGGCGGGCGTCGGACAGGGGGCGGCCCGCCAAGCCGCCATCGGCGCCGGCATCCCGGTGACCACGCCTGCCGCCACCATCAACAAAGTGTGCGGCTCGGGCCTGAAGGCGGTGGTCCTGGCCGCCCAGGCTGTCGCCCTGGGCGACGCCGACATCGTTGTGGCCGGCGGGATGGAGAGCATGAGTTGCGCCCCTTACCTGCTTGCCAAGGCTCGCTTCGGCTATCGCATGGGCAACGACACGCTGGTTGACAGCATGATCCTGGAAGGCCTGTGGTGCGCCTTCGAGGATCACCACATGGGGGTGTGGGCCGAGAACATCGCCACTGAGTTCAAGGTCTCACGCCAGGACCAGGACGAGCTTGCCGCCGCCAGCCACCAGAAGGCGGCGCGGGCCTGGGAGCGCGGCATCATGGCCGAAGAGGTGGTGTCGGTGGAGGTGCCCCAGCGCAAGGGCCCGCCCGTCGCCGTCGAGAAGGACGAGCACATCCGGCCCGATACCACCGTCGAGAAGCTGGCGGCCCTGAGGCCGGCCTTCAAGCCCGACGGCACGGTAACGGCGGGCAACGCCTCGGGCATCAATGACGGCGGGGCGGCGGTGGTAGTCATGTCGCGGAAGCGGGCCGAGGCCTTGGGCAAGCAGCCGCTGGCGGTCATCCGCGCCTACGCCTCGGCCGGAGTGGAGCCGCGCATCACGGGCATGGGGCCAGTGCCGGCCACTCGCAAGGCGCTGGCCAAGGCCGGCCTGGAGATCAAGGACATCGACCTGATCGAGGCCAACGAGGCCTTCGCCTCTCAGTCGGTGGCCGCGGGCCGCGAGCTGGGCTGGGACTGGGAGCGAGTGAACGTCAATGGCGGCGCGCTCGCCCTGGGCCATCCCATCGGTGCCAGCGGCGCCCGCATTCTCACCACCCTCCTCTATGAGATGCGGCGGCGGCAGGCTCAACGTGGCCTAGCCACCCTCTGCATCGGCGGCGGCATGGGCATCGCCATGATCGTCGAGCGAGCGGGCTAGACCATACTATCCCCGAGCTGTGACGACGCCGGGTCGATTGGGGTGAGACCCTTCGCTACGCTCAGGGCGACAGCGGTTTGCGCTGGCTGCGCATCTCCGCTCATGGTGAGCCTGTCGAACCATGAGCGGCCGCTCCTCCTTCGACAAGCTCAGGATGAGCGGGCAGAGGCCGTCTGAGGATCCGTGTCCGACCCACACTGAAGCATCACACCAGTGACAACTGCCGTTATATGAGGGCGGCGGGTTGACAAGAGTGGGCGGCAGGCATATATGAAGGGCTGGAGGGAGCGACATGACTGTGCTCAGTGTCGGCGCTCAGGCACCCGATTTCACCATCGGCGGCATCGACGGCAAGCAGTACTCCCTGTCGGCGGCCCTGAAGCAGGGGCCATTGCTGGTCGTCTTCATCCAGACCGCCTGCCCTATCTGCGACCTCACCATGCCCTACCTCAATCGCCTGGCGGGGGCCTACGGCGGCCAGGGCTGGCAGGTCTGGGCGATCAGTGAGGATGATCACGAGGCCTCGCGGCGCTACGCCCAGAGGCTCGGGGTCAGCTTCCCCCTGCTGGTGGACGACCCGGCTGATGGCTGGCCCGTCTCGAACGCCTACGATCCGCCCGTCACTCCCACACTCTTCCTCATCGGGCCCGATGGGCGGGTGCAGTTCAGCGGCCAGGGGTTCAGCAAGGCCGACCTCAACGCCGTCGGCGAGAGGATCGCGACCCATCTGGGGATACGGTCGGCGGTGGTGGCCGAGCGGGACGACGGCAACCCTGACCTTCGCCCGGGCTGAGGGTCGCCCCACCTGAAGGGCTAGTTTAGCCCCAGGATTGGGCCGCCGAGGGTATTGACAGCGTGCCGCGTGAGTGTATACTGTGGGCGATTATGTGCACCCTTTTGGGGAGCAGGGAGGTGTCGACATGAAGACGATCCGCATGGTTTTTGCAGGGGTGGGAGCCTTGATGTTTGTCTTTGTGGGCGGCGCGCTCCCAGGCCCTGGCCAAGCCGCTATTGGAATACCCAACCCTGCTGCCGTCTACTGTGCGATGCTAGACTACGACTACGAAATAGTTGATACAGACGAAGGACAGCAGGGAATGTGTGTTTTCCCAGATGATACTAGCTGCGATGAGTGGGCATTCTTGGCGTGCGAGTGCGGCGGGGAGTATTCCTACTGCGCCAGACAGGGCTATGGTTGGGAGACGAAGACGGATGGCGAGAACTCCTATGCACAGGAGTACTGTGTTTGCGTTCAGGATGGCGAAGAGATCGGTGCCATTACGGAGTTGATCGACTTCGAGCATGCCGAAATTCCTCTGCCGTCGGCGCCAGGGCGGATGTACAACTGTCCAGAGGCTGGGAAATGGTCGATCGCCACCTGGAGGGGCGAGGACGCCACGCCGATCGGCGACGCCCTGGCGCTCTGCCCCCAACAGGTCGTCGCCGCCTACCGCATCGATCCCGACACCGGGGCATGGACTCGCTACCTCCGCGATCGGCCTGAAAGCAGCGATCTCACCGCACTCGACGACGGCCAGGACGTAATCGCATTGGGTAGCGGTGCATCAAACGCTTCGACCGAAGACCTAGGGCCGCTGCCACCGGCGGCCGCTGGGATGCTCGGCTGCCCGCAGCCCGGCAAGTGGGCCATGTCCGTCTGGAGTGGCGCGAGCGAGACCACCCTCGAACAAGCTGTGGCGACCTGCACAGGGGTGACGATCGAGGCGGCCTATTGGCTCGACCCGCACACTCAGACTTGGAGCCAATACTTCGCCGGGCGACCCGAGATCAGCAACCTGACGAACCTGAACCAGATGCAAGGGATCATTACCCTGGGTGGGGAGCCGGCCCACAGCGCGTCCCCGTCGTGATGCTGCCCTGCCCTGCTCCCAGCTAGCACCGTCATCTGGCTCCTAGTGGCGATGGGCTCGGCTGGCGATTCTTGAGGGCGCCAGCTTGTCAGGCGGGGGTAGTGTTTCAAGAGATGTGAGAGATCTGTGCCCGGGGTAGGCGGCTCACAGCATACAACAAGGGCGTACTAAAGCCCAGAGCGGAGTGCAGGTGTTTGGCGTTGTAGAACCGCAGGTAGGCTTGCAGACCTGTCTGTCTCACATCTCTTGAAACACCACAAGTCCTTTACTGAAGGCCAGGGATTAGGCTATCATCCACGCAGGAGGTTCCTTGACAGACATACGCCCATTCCGCGGCCTTCGCTATCAGACTGGCCAGGTCGGTGACCTGGCCAAGGTGATCGCGCCGCCCTACGACGCCATATCCCCCGACGAGCAGCGAGCCCTGCACGCCAGGAGCCCGTACAACGTCGTGCGCCTGGAGTACGGCGAAACCCGCGACAACGGCGAGGAGAACAACCGCTACACGCGGGCGGCAGCTACCCTGGCCCAGTGGCTGGCCTCCGGCGTCCTGGTGCAGGATGACCGGCCGGCATTCTACGTCTACGACCAGGAGTTCGAGCACGGCGGGGCGAGCTATCGCCGTCGCACCCTGCTGACGCGAGTGCGGCTGGAGGAGTGGGCGAAGGGAGCCGTCCGCCCCCACGAGCACACCCTGGCTCAGCCCAAGGAGGATCGCCTCCGCCTTCTGAGAGCCTGTCGCGCCAACCTCAGCCCTGTCTTCGCCCTCTACCGCGACCCGCAGGGGGCCATCAGCAGCGCCGTGCAAGACGCCGTGAGCGGCCGAAGCCCGGTAGCGGTGGCCGAGGATGCCAAGGGCAGGCACACCATCTGGCCCCTCAGCGAGGAGAGAGTGCAGCAATGGCTGGAGCAGCAGTTTGCTGCCGCCACCCTGTACATCGCCGACGGCCACCACCGCTACGAGACGGCCCTGGCCTATCGGAACGAGCGGCGGGCGGCGGCCGCCTCCTGGACGGGCGATAAGGCGGAGAACTTCGTCCTGGCGGGCCTCACCGCCGCCGAGGACCCAGGGCTGCTGATCCTGCCGATCCATCGCCTGGTGCAGTTGCCCCAGGTCGACGACAGCATACTGGAGCGCCTTCGGCAATACCTAGCGGTCGAGGAGGTAACGCCGGCGCAGGGCCAGGCCGCGGCACAGCGACTGCTGGAGCTGGTGACTGAGCGTGGCAAATCGGCGGCCGCCTTCGGCCTGTGCTGGCCAGGGGAGCGGCTATTCCTGCTAACCGTGGAGGACCCGCAAGGGCTGGTTGGCCGCCTTTGTCCGGAATGCCCTGGCCAGTGGCGCACCCTGGACGTTGCCGTCCTTGAGTTCGCCCTCCTGGGAACGATCCTAGGGATAGACCCCTCGCCTATTGAGGACGGGGGCACCGTAACCATAGTGCCAAACGCCCACGAAGCCTGTCAGAGGGTACGGGCGAGCCACCACTCGCTGGCCTTCCTCCTCAACCCTGTACCCGTCGAGAAGGTGCTGGCCGTGGCCGACGCTGGCCAGCGCATGCCCCCCAAATCGACCTTCTTCCACCCCAAGCTAGCTACCGGGCTGGTCATCAACCGCCTGGATGACTAGAGGCAGTTTCAAAAGCAGCTTGGCACCCCCGCCTGATGGCCATTGGTCAAACAACTCGACACGAGGCAGGGCTTGCGCCAGGGGCGCATCCGCCTTCGGCGGAGAAGCCCTGCAGCTACGACCCGGGCCCCTCTTCATTTCGTAGCTACAGACCTTATGGTCTTTAGCTAGTGTGGTCTAGCTAAGTTATTCTGTTGGATGCCATAAGGCTGGGGCATTGATGCCGCCCCGTTTACGGGGCGGTGTGGAGAGAATCTTGAAGCCGCTTCTAGCTATAGCCGCACCAGGCGCGCCGAGGCGATACCCGGGATCTCCTTGACCTTCTTGAGCTGCTCGCTGGTAAGCGCCTCGTCCAGGGCGAGCACCATGAGGGCGGAGACGCGACGCTCCTGGCGGCCCACGTTCATGAAGCTGACGTTGATTTTGAAGTCGCCCAGTAGCGTACCGATAGCGCCGATCATCCCCGGCCGGTCCTGGTTCTCGCAGACCAGCAGATAGCCCTCGCTGGGCGGGATGTCCACCCAGTAGTCATTCACCAGGACGACATGGGGGCCATCATGGGCCAGGGTGGCCGAGACGGTAGTCTCGCCAGCGCTGGTAGTCAGCCGCGCGCCCACCAGGTTGCTGTAGATATCGTGTGAGGGGCCCTTGTGCTCGACGATGCGCAGGCCCCGCCGCTGGGCGACCAGCTCGGCGTTGACGATATTCACTGGCTCCTCGCTGATGGACAACAGCAGCCCTCGTATGACCGCCGCCTTCAAGGGGGTCACATCGTGCTGGCTGATCTCACCCGCGTACTCTATCTGAACATCCTTCAACTGCCCCTCGCACAACTGCTGGGCGACCAGCCCTGCCTTCAGCGCCACGTCCATGTATGGCGCCAGGAAGGAGAGGGTCTCCGGCGGGATGAAGGGGGCATTGACAGCGTAGCGAACGGGCTCGCCCTTCAGGTGGGCGACGATCTCCTCTGCCACATCCACAGCCACCCGCTCCTGGGCCTCGGCGGTAGAGGCACCCAGGTGAGGGGTCACCACGATGCGATCGCTCTCCGTCAGCTTGTTGCCCACCGCTGGCTCTCGGCTGAAGACATCGACGGCGGCGCCAGCGATGCGGCCCTCTTCAACCGCCTGATAGAGGGCCTCCTCATCGATGATGCCGCCACGGGCGGTGTTAATGACGCGGGCGGTGGGCTTCATCATGGCCAACTGTTCGGCACCGATGAGGCCGCGCGTCCCCTCGGTGAGGGTTGTGTGGACGCTAATGAAGTCTGATTGGCGAAGCAGATCCTCCAGAGGGATTATCTTCACTCCCAGAGCACGGGCCCGCTCTTCCGGCAGGAAGGGGTCATGGCCCACGACCTGCATCTCCAGTCCCCGCGCCCGCCGCGCTACCTCCGAGCCCACCTGGCCCAGACCAATGATGCCCAGGGTCTTGCCCCGCAGCTCTACCCCCATGAAGCGCCCGCGTTCCCACTTGCCGCTCCTGAGAGAAGCGTTGGCCTGGGGAATGTTGCGGGCCAGGGCCAGCATGAGGGCGATGGTATGCTCGACGGCCGAAATGATGTTGCCGGTGGGGGCGTTGACTACCACAATGCCCCGCTGAGTGGCAGCGTCCACGGCGATGTTGTCCACGCCGATGCCGGCCCGTCCGATGATCTGAAGCCTCTTGGCCGCTGCGATAGCCTCGGCCGTTATCTTCGTCTCGCTACGGACGACGACGGCATCGTACTCGCCGATGACAGAGAGCAGCTCCTCGGGCGACATGCCCAAGCGCACGTCTACCTGGGCGCCGCACTCCTTCAGAGCCTTGACGCCATCCTCGGCTATCGGGTCACAGACCAGAACCTTCGCGGCTATCAAGCTCTCACCGTGCGGAGAATCCCACCCGCGGCAGGGCCTTGGCCAGCACGTCCAGAGCCGCTTTCACGTCCTCCTCTGACACAAAGCCCAGGTGGCCGATGCGGAAGATCTTGCCGGCAAGTTTGGCCTGACCGCCGGCGATTATCAGGTCGTACTCGTCCTCGCAGAGCCGATTAAGGGCCTTGCCGTCCACGCCCTCGGGCACCTTGACGGCCGTCACCGTATCGGAGGCAAAGCGCTCGTCGGCGAATAGCTGCAGCCCTAGCGCCTTCACACCATCGCGCGTGAACTGGCCTAGGCGCCGATGGCGAGCGAAGATGTTCTCCAGGCCCTCCTGTGCCATCATCTCCAGAGCCAAATCGAGGCCGAAGAAGACGGAGACAGCAGGGGTCCAGGGCGTCTGGCCACGCTCAAGATAGTTCTTGGCGGCGGTGATGTCGAAGTAGTAGCGGGGCATCTTGGCCTGAGCGTGGGCCTCCCAGGCACGGGGGCTCACCGAGACCATGGCCAGGGCCGGCGGCACCATCCAGCCCTTCTGGGAGCCGGTAGCGACGAAGTCCAGCCCCCAATCGTCGGTGCGGACCGGAATGGCGCTCAGGCTGCTCACGGCATCCACCAGCAGGAGCTTGTCGAACTCACGCACCACCTTGGCGATGTCCTCCAGCGGGTTGGTGACGCCGGTGGAGGTCTCGTTGTGGGTCACCAACACTGCCTTGATGGCGGGATCGGCAGCCAGGGCGCGCCGCACATCCTCGGGGTCGGCGGCCTTGCCCCACTCGTAATCGAGACGGCTCACCACAGCGCCGTAGGCCTCGGCAATGTTGGCGAAGCGATCGCCGAAAGCCCCGATGGAGATCACCAGCACGCGGTCGCCAGGCGAAAGGGTATTGACCACCGTTGTCTCCATGGCGCCGGTCCCGGAGGTGGTGAGAATGAACAGGTCGTTCTGGGTGAGGAAGAATTCCTTGAGACGCTTAGTCACCCGTTCGAGGATGCTCACGAACTCCCGCCCGCGATGGTTAATCATGGGGCGAGCGCTCGCCTCAAGCACCCTGGGCGGAACAGGCGTAGGACCAGGAATGCGCAAATTCATCAGAGACCTCCAAAGCCAGTCTTGCAACCATAATATGGGAGAGGCATATGACGGTCAAGGGAAAGCGCCCGATATGGTAGAATAGGAGCACTCTACGGATTTTGTTCGAGGTTGGCGTGACCAGTCCCTTCCGCAATCTGCCCAGCGTGAGCCGCGTCCTAGTACATCGGCGCATCCGTCCCCTCCTGTCGCAGATGGCCAGCGACAGCGTGGCCGAGCTTGTCCGCCAGCAGCTTCAAGAGGCGCGGCGGGCCATCGCCGCCGGCCATGAGTGCCCGCCAACCGAGACGCTGGTGGAGTCGGTGCTGGCCCGGGCCGAGCTCCTCCTCCAGCCCACCCTGCGACCGGTGATCAACGCCAGCGGCGTCATTATCCATACCAACCTGGGACGGGCCCCCCTCTCGCGGGAGGCCATGGCGGCCATGGACGCGGTATCGCGCGGCTATAGCAGCCTGGAGTTCGACCTGACGGAGGGCGAACGAGGCGATCGCCAGGTGCACCTGGAGACTCTCCTATGCCAGATCAGCGGCGCCCAGGCGGCGCTGGCGGTCAACAACAACGCTGGCTCTGTCCTCCTAGCCCTCACCGCCCTGGCCAAGGAGCGAGAGGTGATCATCTCCCGCAGCCAGGCGGTGGAGATCGGCGGCGGCTTCCGCATCCCCGAGGTGATGCACCAGAGCGGCGCGCGCCTGGTGGAGGTGGGCACCACCAATCGCACCTACCTCAGCGACTATCAGCAAGCCATCACCAGCGACACGGCCGCTCTCATGCGGGTGCACGCCAGCAACTTCCGCATCATCGGCTTTGTAGAATCACCTTCCCTTGAAGACCTAGTGCGGCTGGCCCACGAGCACAGCCTCTTGCTCCTGGACGACCTGGGCAGCGGTTGTCTGATCGATACCAGCCAGTTCGGCCTAGCCGCCGAGCCTACAGTCCAGGAGAGCGTCGCCGCCGGGGCCGACCTGACCCTGTTCTCCGGCGACAAGCTCCTGGGCGGCCCCCAGGCGGGCATCATCGTCGGGCGCGAGGAGCTCGTGGCTCGCCTGCGCCGCCATCCGCTGGCGCGGGCGCTGCGCCTGGACAAGGCCAGCGTCGCCGCCCTAGCCGCCACCGCCATCCATTACGTGCGGGATGAGGCGCTGGAGAAGATCCCCGTCTGGCGGATGATCGCCATGCCCCTGGCGACAATCGAAAGAAGGGCCCGCCGCTGGGCGCGCGCCATCGGGCCGCCCGCTCGCATCGTGCACGGGCGCTCGATGATCGGCGGCGGTAGCCTGCCGGAGGAGGAGCTGTCCACCAGGGTCATAGCCATCCCGGCCCACGACGGCAGAAGCGTGACAGAGCTCGCCCAGCGCCTGCGCCTGGGCCAGCCGCCGGTGATCGGCCGCATCGAGCACGACCAGCTCCTCCTCGACCCTCGCACCGTGGCCCCCGAGGACGACTCGCTCCTGGTGGAGGCCGTGGCGGCCGCGCTGGGGCGCTAGGCGCTCCCCTGCTTGCCATGACCCCTCTCTAGCTGCGTTTCCTTCATCCGAGTCAGGAATCATGCCGCGTTGCTAGCCAGGCTAGCGACTGCCGGGCTGGACGGGGGCTTTAGCCCCTCACGCACGAAGGATATAATGAGGGCAAGGAACAGCCATGGCATCGATAGTATTCGCCTGCGTCTCGCCTCATCCGCCGATCATCGTCCACGAGATCGGGCAGGGCCGCGAGAGGGAGACCCAGAAGACGATAGACGCCCTGGGGCAGGTGGCGCAGGAGATGGCCCAGCACCAGCCGGAGACGGCCATCCTCATCAGCCCCCATGGGCCGGCCAAGCGCGACGCCTTCGCCATCCTGGTCGGCCCTCGCGCCGACGGCAGCCTCGATGCCTGGGACGCGCCCCAGGTGACATTCGCCTTCGAGAACGATGTGGAGGCGGCCTCTCTCATCCGCGAGGAGGCCGAGCGCGCCGGCCTGCCCCTGGAGCCCCTCGAGCGCTGGTGCTATCGCGACTCCGCAGGCCGCTGGTGCGACGGGCTGGACTGGGGCTGCACCGTTCCCCTCTATTACCTGCGGCCGGGCCTGGCCGAGGCCAAGCTCGTGCTTTTGTCCATATCCTACCTGCCGCCAGAGCAGCACTTCGCTCTCGGGCAGGCCGTCGCCCGAGCGAGCGAGCGCCTGGACAGGCGGGTGGTCATCATTGCCAGCGCCGACCTCTCCCACAACCTGGCCTACGGCCCCCTGGGCCCCCTGTTCGACGAGATGATCGAGCGAGCCATCGCAGAGTGGGACGTCAGGACCGTGGTGGAGATGGATTTCAGTTTCCGCCATGAGGCAGCCGAGGACGCAGTGTCATCGCTGAGCTTCCTCATGGGTGCCTTAGACAGCCTGACGGCCAGACCCCGCGTCCTCTCTTACGAGGGGACCTTCGGCGTGGGCTATCTGGTGGCAGCCATCGATATCGAACGGGCCAGAGAGCCTTCGGCAAGCGCTGGCACGGAGGCAGGCAGCCACCCTCTGGCTCACCTGTCCAGGGAGGCGGTGGAGACGTTCGTCCGCCAAGGCCGCGTCATTGAGCCGGAGGAGCTGTCGGGAGAAATGCTCGAACGGGCAGGGGCCTTCGTCTCCATCAAGAAGAGGGGCGAGCTGCGCGGCTGCATCGGCACCATGGAGGCAACCCGAGCGAACCTGGCCCTGGAGGTCGTGCACAACGCCATCGACTCGGCGACGCGCGACCCCCGCTTTCTGCCCGTGGGCCCCGAAGAGCTCGATCAGCTCTCCTACAGCGTGGACGTCCTCTCGCCGGCAGAGCCGGTGGCCGGCCCCGAGGAGCTCGACCCCAAGCGCTACGGCGTCATCGTCCGCCTCGGCCTTCGCCGCGGGCTCCTGCTGCCGGACATCGAGGGGGTGAACACGGTGGAGGAGCAGCTATCGATCGTCAAGGCCAAGGCCGGCATCGCCCCCCAAGAGTCGCCCGAGCTCTTCCGCTTCACAGTGAGGCGCTACTCCTGATGGAGACCGCCGCCAGTGATTAGACCCTGCAACCAAGCCGACCTCGGGCGCATGTGCGAGGTCATCAACGACGCCGCCACCGCCTACGAGGGCGCAATCCCCGCCGACTGCTACCACCAGCCCTACATGCCCCTGGACGAGCTGGAGCAGGAGATGCGCCGCATGACCTTCTACGGCTGGGAGGAGGACGGACGGCTGATCGGCGTCGCCGGCTACGAGCCGATCAGAGATGTGACTTTGATGCGCCATTGCTACGTGCTGAGCGACCGCCAGCGGCGGGGCGTCGGCGGCGCCCTGGTGCGGCAGGTCGTGGGCGTGACGACGACCGAGCGCCTGCTGGTGGGCACCTGGGCCGCCGCCACCTGGGCCATCCGCTTCTACGAGAAGCACGGCTTCCGCCTCCTGCCCGATGGCGACGCCCTCCTGCAGACGTACTGGGACATCCCCGCCCGCCAGCGGGAGACATCGGTGGTGCTGGGGATTAAGGTGTGATGATCAGCCCCACCCGCTATCCGCTCGTCCTGACTCTTGCGCCACGCATCGTCCCGCTCGTCCTGAGCCTGTCGAAGGACGAGGAATCCGCTGACGCCCTCCCGCTCATGGTTCGACAGGCTCACCATGAGCGGTTCCTTATCGCATGCACCACCCCGCTCGTCCTGAGCT
>JALHUG010000320.1 GCA_022866185.1 Dehalococcoidia bacterium | reverse complement strand
GGCATCGGTCAGGGCTGCTTCAGGGTCATAGGTCATCGGGGCGTAGGTGGCGTTGAAGAGCCGCCTAGATGTTGCCGCCCAAGTCGCGCGAGCCAAGGGTAGAATCACGGCGGCAAGGAGTGGGAACTTGTTCATGAGCAAGTTAACATACCCGCGCAAAAGCCTGATCTTGTCAATGGAATGGTAGTCCCCAAAGAGGCGTACCTCGGAAAAGTGGCTTCTTAGCAGCTCCGCCAGATCATCAGGGCCAAACTCTTCATGATGCCAAGGGTCGCCGGAATGGCGGAGCCCCGGGGGAACAAGAAAGTGGCGGTTGAGAACCGACGCTATCAGACAACCGGATCCGGCTAACAACGATCTCATCTTAGCCACCGGCTCCTGTGGCCGTGCGAAGTGATCCAAAGAACCCATGGACGTGATGACGTCAATGGGTTGTGAGGGCGCAAAATCCATAAAATCCACTGTTCGGTATGATAGATACGGGTGTGCATACGAGGCTTGCGCCAAGTCGATGGCCTCCGGGGAGATGTCAATGCCGATAACGCTTCTGGCTCCCTTCCTGATCAGAAAATGGGACCCGAACCCGGTTCCACATCCCGCATCCAGGACCGTCCTGCCGTCGCAAAACCGGCTGGCAAAATAGTACCGGGATAAATGCACCCGATAATTTATCAGGGTGATTCGGCTGCCTGGTAGGATCGTTTCGCTTGCAAGCCTCTTCATGCTGCCTCCCCGTACCAACTTGCTTAGGGTTCTGCGTCTGCGCCTAGCGCTTGATCGAAGACCCTCTTCAGCTTCTCGTTGCGGCGCTGTACTCCTTTGCCTCTCCAAGGCTGATGGCTTCGTCCAGCACGCGTTTCAACGTAGAATTCCTCTGTTGTATCGAGAATCTCCCATTCTCGACTGCCTCTCTGCCCGCCCTTCCCAGCCTCCTCCTGAGCTCAGCATTTTCGATGAGGAGGCTGAGCTTCTCCACCAGCTCCTGGACAATCTGAGGATTTGTAGACGCCACTATGTCGCGATACTCGGGGGAGCCAGAGGGAGGGACAAAACAGCGAGGCAACATCTTCTCGTAGTGGGAGGCCACCCCGGAGTCATGCACGAGAAGGCCGGTCGTACCGTCTTCCACTATCTCGGGATTACCCCAAGCGTCAGTGGTGACCACCGGCAGTTCGTAGCTCATGGCGTCCAAGAACGCCGTCATGGGCGTATGGTGAGCGGGCAACAGGAAGATATCCGCGGTCATGAACTCCCGCTCCAATTCCTCCCACGGCACCACCTTGTCAATTATCCTCAGGCCCTCTATCTGCTCACAGCGCCTCCTCATCGGGCCCGGAACGTCGGAGCGTACCACCATCTCCACGTAGGGATAGCGCTGGCGCAGGAGGAAGAAAGCTTCAAGGGCCTCCTTTCCTCCCTTGGCGTGAAACTGGCCAGGAATGTTGCCCGAGTTCACAAAGAGCAGCTTGACCTTACTGTCGTTGAAGCTCTTGGCGAACTCTTTCTTCGGGACGGCCCAGTAGACTACATCCGTCTTTTCCGCCAGGTCAGGGCCCAGGGTGGCTTCCAGGGCTTTCCTGCCGGCATCGATGCTAACGATGATCTTTCGGCAGTTGTGTGCAGTCAGAACTCTGTTGACCAACCCTCTGAACCTCTTGAAGTATCTGAAGCCGCCGAGGACATTAGTCACGTGCTCGCACGGAAGGTCTAGCACCCAGGGCTCATTCCTGAGGACCAAGTGGCCGATAGAATAGGTGAACTTCGTTCCCGCAGGGGGACGCTTCAGTGCATTCCAGCAGGATTTGAGGAGATAGACGGATACTACGCGGTCCAGGGTGTACAGCAGAGAATGCGTGAGCGCGAATCGGCCTGCCGCCTTGATCGCCGCGCTCTCCCGCCCGCGCTCCGCCTCGAAGCGATATCCGTCCGGGGGATGCCGTATCAGGCTCTCATAGGCTGAATGCAGCTTCCAGGTGGGCTCCACGTAAACCATGTGTTCTGTGTTCATCGGCTCAGCGATTAGTTACTGCCTAACACATCGTCTATCAGATAATGCCTTGGACAACCTTGGGTCAGCCCCGGGGTACGGAGGCTACGTCTCTTTAGACCCGCACATCTGCCGTCGCCTTGTTGGCGACGTACCAGGCGATGGTCTTCCGCAGCCCATCTGGGAGGCTGGTCCTGGCTTTGAAACCGAACTCCCTCTCCGCTCTAGTGGTGTCCAGACAGCGGCGGGGCTGGCCGTCAGGCTTGGTGGAATCCCAGATTATCTTTCCCCCGAATCCAATTAGCCTCGCGATAGTCGTGACTAGATCGCGGATAGTAACCTCCGTCCCTGCGCCGATATTCACCGGCTCGGGTTTGTCATATTTCTCAGTGGCCAGGACGATGGCCTCTGCTGCATCTTCCACGTACAGGAACTCGCGTGAAGCGCTGCCCGTGCCCCAGACCACGATCTCCCGCTCGCCGGCTTGCACAGCATCGGCGCATTTCTTGATGAGAGCGGGAATAACGTGCGACGCCTTGGGGTCGAAGTTGTCGCGTGGGCCATACAGATTCACTGGGAGGAGCTGGATGGCGTTGAACCCATACTGCTGGCGATAGGCCTGCGCCTGAACAAGGAGCATCTTCTTAGCAAGCCCGTACGGAGCGTTGGTCTCCTCTGGGTACCCTGCCCAGAGGTCTTCTTCCTTAAATGGAACCGGCGTGAATTTGGGGTAGGCGCAGACGGTGCCTATGGCGACGAACTTCTCCACTCCGTGGAGCCGCGCCTGTTCCATGGCCTGCACACCCATGAGGATGTTGTCATAGAATAGCTCCCCTGGCTTCTCTCTGTTCAGTCCAATCCCGCCAGCCTTGGCGGCCAAGTGAATGACGATCTCCGGGCGAGCATCGTCGTACATCCTGACGACGTCCGCCATTCGGGTGAGATCGTATTGGGCGCTACGAGGCACGAAGATGCTTCGGCAGCCAGTCGTTGTGAGCTTCTCGACAACGTGAGATCCGAGAAACCCCGCGCCGCCAGTGACAACGATGCGCCTATCGGCTAGCCAGCTCATCCCCCACCCCCAGCGGAACAGGTCCGAGTTTGAGACTCTCCGCCAGCCCATGCTGGATCAAGGCCTCCGCACCTTTCCCGGGAGGGGGCAGCCCTCGGGCTTCCATGTCGGCGTCCACCATGATCCAGACCAGTTCCCTGAACGTGACCTTCGGGTTCCAGCCCAAGTCGCGATGAGCTCTCGATGAGTCGGCCACTAGCAACTCCACGTCGGTAGGGCGGAAATAGCGAGGGTCAATACGCACATATTGCTGCCAGTCCAGCCCTACGTAACCGAAAGCCTCATCCACAAATTCTCTAACTGAATGGCATTCGCCAGTGCCGATGACGTAGTCTCGCGGGGCATCCATTTGGAGCATGAGCCACATGGCTTCAATGTATTCGGGCGCGTAGCCCCAATCCCTCTTGGCGTTCAAGTTCCCCAAGAAGAGAAGCTGTTGCTTGCCTGCGATAATGTGGGCGATTGACCGAGAAATCTTGCGGGTTACGAAGGTCTCACCTCGGCGGGGCGATTCGTGGTTGAAAAGGATGCCATTGCAGGCAAACAGATTATGGGCCTCCCGATAGTTGCTAGTCATCGAATAGGCGTAGACCTTTGCAGCCGCATAGGGGCTGCGCGGGCGGAAGGGGGAATCTTCGTTTTGGGGAGGAGGGGCATTGCCGAACATCTCGCTGCTGGCGGCTTGATAGAACTTGGTCTTGACGCCGCTCCTCCTTACAGCCTCCAAAATCCTCGTGGTGCCCAAGCCTGTTATATCGCCGGTGTACTCCGGCATGTCGAAGCTGACCCTGACGTGGCTCTGAGCCCCAAGGTGGTATATCTCGTCGGGTTCAACTTCATAGATCAAGTGGGTCAACTGGTTACCATCCGACAGGTCGCCATAGTGCAGAAACATCCCTGCCCCTGGCTCGTGCGGATCGGCGAGAAGATGCTCAATGCGCTGGGTGTTGAAGGTGCTTGCCTTCCTGATAAGGCCGTGCACCTCGTAGTGCTTGCCGCGCAAGAACTCAGCCAGGTAAGAGCCGTCTTGGCCCGTAATTCCGGTAATAAGGGCTTTCTTAGCCATTCGGATTCCTCGCCCCAACTAGACTCTCAGCCCCGGCCTTGAGCTCCCCCATCTTGGCCAGGGCCTTCTGGGCATCGGCGTTGAACTGCTGCACCGTGGCCCGGCTGTAGTGGTGGTCGATCAGCTTGCCCATGAACTGAGGCGGCACAGTGATGACGTGTGCCCCGGCCAGGGCAGCGTCCTGGATGTTGGTGACCTCGCGGATGCTGCCGACGATGATCTTGCTGTGGTACTCCCAGCCCGCCAGCCATTCCGCGGCGTCGCGGATGAGCTTTGTGGCGTCGTGGCCCTCGTCAGTCATGCGGCCGGCGAAGATGCTGATGTAGGTGGCGCCAGCCTTGGCGCCCAAGACCACCTGGCCGAAGGAGAGGCAGGCGGTCATGTTGATCTTGATGCCCTCCTCCACCAACGTCCTCACCACGCCCAGGCAGGGCTCGCCGTACTCGTTTACCACCGGTATCTTCACCACGATGTTGGGAGCCCAACTGGCGAGCCCCCTGGCCTCGTCGATCATCTGCTCGATGTGATTGGTGGTCACTTCCACGCTGACCGGGCGAGGGTAGATGAGGGCAGCGATCTCCTTGGCTCGCTCCTGCATGTCATAGGCCTCGTCCTTGAGCATGATGGTGGGGTTGGTCGTCACACCGTCTACCACCCCGTATTCCAGCCAGCGGCGGATCTCGTCTGGGTTCGCCGAGTCTATGAAGATCTCCATGGGCATCCCTCCTCTATGCAACGGATTGTCTCCACGGCTGCTAGCAGATTGGGCGCCGTCCAGTGCGGTTGCATGCGGGCCGCTTCTCCCGGGCGGGAATGGGCCCGGTGGCCATCCACAAGGCTGGTCTGGCAGCCGGCGGCCAGACCAGCCTCGATGTCCTTGAGGCTGTCACCCAACATGAAGGAGCCAGCCAGGTCGATGTCCAGCTCGCGGGCCGCTCGCAGCAGCAGCCCAGGCTTCGGCTTACGGCACTCGCAGTCGATGCGGAGGCTTTCGTCAACAGCATCGGGGTGATGGAGGCAGTAGTAGATGGCGTCTAGGTGCGCCCTCTGCCTGGCCAAGCGAGCGGTGAGCTCGGCGTTCACCGCCTCCAGGAAGGCATGGTCACACTTGCCCTTGGCCACCCCCGGCTGGTTGGACACCACGACTGCCAGAAAGCCCATCTCGTTGATGGCCCGCACCGCCTGGCCGACGCCGGGCAGCAGCCTGAAGTCCTCCAGCCTGTAGGGCGTATCCAGTTTGCTTTCCAGCGGGTCATAGAGTGCAGCATTGATTACTCCGTCCCGATCCAGGAATACGGCCCTATTCACTGCTGTTCTCCGCAATGCGCAGCCTGAGCGCGGTGCAGATCAGGTGGTGAAGGAGCACGTGATAGGCCTCCACCAGGGGAGTGCCCAGCGGCTCCTCGTCGATGGGGATCACAAGGCACACGTCGGCCATCTCATTGAGAGCACCGCCATCGAATCCGCTGAACCCAATGACCTTGGCCCGCCGCTCCTTGGCCAGCCAGACGGCGCGCAGTAGGTTCTGGGACCAGGGGCCAGCGTCGCCGGCGCCGGAGCCGCCATGGACGGACAGCCCGATGAGGACATCCCCTTCATCGAGCCATGGCTCAAGCTGCTCAGCGAATATGCTGCCGAAGCCGGAATCGTTGGTCCAGGCGCTCACCAGGGGCACGTTGTCCACCAGGGCCATCACCTTGAGGCGATGATGGCCGGGCACTATGGTGCACTTGGCCAGGTCGCAGGCCAGGTGGGTGGCGGTTGATGCCGAGCCGCCGTTACCCATGGTGTACACGGCCTTACCCTGGTGCCAGGCTTCATACAGTACGTCCACCACGCGCTGGATATCCTCGCGCGGCAGCGTCCGTCCTATGTCCTGGACGGCGTCCAGATAGACGCCGATGACGTTCAGACTATTCACGTCCCTGAGCGTTTTCGCGCGTACCAGCAGAAGTTCACCAGCACCTTCGACCCCTCGAAGTCGATGGCGAAGCGCATGTCCCGCAGGCCCTCGGCGGCCATGACCTCCCTTACACGCGCCTTGTTGTGGTTGTCGCAGTAGAACACGAAGAAGCCGCCGCCGCCGGCGCCCATGATCTTGCCCCCCAGAGCGCCGCTCCTCTTGGCCAGCTCGTAGAGGTGGTCGATCCGGTCAGAGCTGACCTTTGTGGATAGCCTTTTCTTGGACTGCCAGTGAAGGTCGAGAAGCTCGCCAAAGCGGCGCAGGTTCCCTGTCTCCAGCGCCTCCTTGACCTGGAAACCTATCTCCTTCACGGTGTGAAGCGCTGCCGTCACGCCGTCCAGGCTGTGGGAAATGGCCCGGCTCTCATCGGCCAGCACGTCGGAGGCGCTCCTCTTCACGCCGGTGTAGAACACCAGAAGGCTGGTCTCCAGCTCCTCGACGATGCCATCAGATGTCGCCAGGGGGCTGGCTTGGACCGTGCCGTCTTGGTCGATGGCCAGGCAGGTTATGCCGCCCAGGGCGGCAAGGTACTGGTCATGCACGCCGATGGGCTCGTCCAGAACGTCCATCAGGATGGTGGACGCCTCTTCAGCCAAGGTTTCGGCAGAGACGTTCTCTCGCTTGAATGTGTGCAGGGCGTTCAGCAGGCCGACGGTGAAGGCGCCGGAGCTGCCCAAGCCGGTGTTCGCTGGGACATCCGCTATGGAGACGATCTCCAGGCTGCCATCCAAGCCGAGAAAGCGAAGCGTCTCCCTGACGATGGGGTGCTCGATGTCGCCCACGCTGTCGGCTATCTCAGTCTTCGAGTAGCTCACCCGAATGCTGTCTTCGAAGCGACTGTTCACGGTGATGTACACGTACCTTTTGATGGCGGCGCTGACGAGGAAGCCGCCGTAGCGGGAGGCGTACGAGCGGATGTCCGTGCCACCGCCTCCCAGGGGGATGCGTGTCGGCGTACGGGTGACGATCATCAGGCAACAGCTCCCGATGCTATCAGCATCTGAAATTCCTCCAGGCCCCTGGGCGAGCCTATTTCGTAGAAGCGTTGTTCCACCTCGAAGGCCAGCAGCTCCCCTTGGGCGATGAGGATCTGGTAGAACTCTTCCTGGGAGAAGGGCCTTTCAGGCGGTATGTACCGGAGGGCCTTTTTCCTGAGGACAGAGAGGCCGTAGTTGATGTAGTCCATGTCGGGGCTCTTCTGGACCTTGTTGTAGGCGGTGACCAGATTCGCCTCGACCGCGACGTTGCTACGCTCCAGGCAATCGTCGTTCTTCCAGACCACCATGAGGGCCAGCCTGTGGAAGCGACGGAAGTAACGAATAATTTCTTGGTAGTCGACCATCAGGTAGGAGTCGCCGTACATTAGGAAGAAGTCATCGGCGAGGAGCGGCTCGGCCCTCTTGATGGCGCCGGCCGTGCCCAGCAGGGGGCCCTTTTCCTCGCTGTACTTAATGCGTACGCCCAGCCAGCGACCGTCACCGAAATAGTCCTGCACCTGCTCTGCCAGGTGACCGACGCAGAGCACGATGTCGCGAATCCCCCGGCGCTTCAGGAGATCGATCTGGTGGTGGAGGAAAGGCTTGCCGCCGATGGGGATGAGGGCCTTGGGCACATCGCTGGTGAGGGGCCACAGCCTCGTGCCCAGTCCGCCCGCCAGAATCACCATCTGCACGCTGCCTCTCTCCTACTGCTCGCTCCGGTGGGGAATAGCGCTCCGCTGGGGGACAACGCTGACCGATAGCGTACGGTCGACCCGCAGGTCGGTGTTCACCTCCAGGGAGCTGGATTCCACCAATGTTCCGTCCAGCTCCAGCGATGTCGCTTTCGCCCAACTGGGCGGCTCAACCCTTATCTTGAGGGGGATGGCCGCCGTGCCCGGCTGCTTCTGGACGAGCAGGCGGTAGGTGAACGGGTTCTGGCTGGTGTTCAGCACGGATGGGACGAGATAGGTGAAGGACAGTGTCTTTGTGGTGTCCTGGGGCAGGGCGAAGTAGCGGCCCAGGACGGTCCTTCCGTGCTCCTGCCAGACTGCTTCGGCGGCCACAGGGGCGCCCTCTTCGCGAACGTCCTCAATCGTGCTCCCCTCTGGGACGAGGAGGCGCAGATAGTTGCCGTACACCGTGAGGGTGCCAGCGCCCACCACCAGGCTGGCCAGGTGGGGGTCCTTGCCCTGGGCCCAGTTGGTGTAGTCGTTGGCGTAGGTGATAGTGACGGTGTTGCGCGCGTTGCCCAACTCGTCAAGGGAGATATCCACCTGGATGCTTGGCTGCACCACCAGATTGAGCTTGGTGCTGTTGAGGCTGGAGTCGACCACCATCAGGTAGTCGCCGCCGCTGGGCATCACCCCACCGTCCCAGCCCTGCTCGGCGATGGCCTTCTGCACCTCCTCGTCGCGGGAGTACAGGAGCAGGTTCTTCTCCTGGCCCAGGGTGTGCAGCGCAGTAAGCATGGGAGCCCAGCGGGAAGAGCCGATGGCCAATGTCCGGTCGATGACGTCCTGCGCCAGGTAGCCCGTAAAGTCATAGCGATCGGACTCCCACGGCCGCAAAGCCTGCGGGTGGGTGATGATCAGCGTCTGCTCGGTGACGTTCTGGCTATCGACTGTGACCCCGTACTGCTCCACCGTCACCGGGCCGGTGACTTCCAGCAGCTTCCCCAGGGTGAAGAAGTTGAAGCCGATCACGCCGTCTATGGGCTCTTCGCTGCCCGCCTCTCGCCGATAGAGCTCGATGGCCTCCTCGGCAACGGTGGGGAAGTCGGGCCACCAGCTAGCCTCTCCCAGCCCCATAGACCAGTCACGCAGAAGGTAGGCCTTGAGAGGGCGCGGCGGCTCGATGTACTCGCCCGTTCTTTCTCGCCAATCGAGGTAGATTCCGTTTACATCGTCGAAGAAGAGCCGTTCTACTCTGCCGTGGTCAACAGTGAGGAGGCCGTAGACCAAGATGAATCCGCCGGAGCCCAGCATCTCGGTGTTGTCGTGAGCCAGGATGAGGTACGTCTTGGGGCCGTCATAGCCCAGCAGGTCGGGTGCCAGGCGAGCACCGCGTCGGTAGTCCGCTAGCCTGGCCCGCAGCTCTTCGATGTGGTAGTCCAGGTCGCCCAGGGCCGAATCGAGGGGCCCCAGGAGGCCGTCCTCAGGCACCGACTGGCGGCGCCTCTCGACAGCCGCCAGCTCCTCCTCGATCACGTCCACATGTGGCTCAACTGCGTCCAGGACGACGGTCACCCTCTCGGATAGAGCACCACCCTGGCTGTCCCGCACATTGTGGTACGAGCGCATCGCCCTGACCGCCTCTAGCCCCATATCTGAGCCGTCTGCTCCGATCTCCACCAGGCCGCGGCTGGCCTCTATCTGGTTGCCGAGCCAGGGCAGATGGCGAGCAACAAGGATCAGGGGGTCAGAGTCGAAGGTGTTGGCGGCGCTCTCCAGCTTGTTTTGGGATCGCTGGAAAGACACCTCCACGTCGTCCAGTTCTTGGCTCTCGATATTCAGGCCTCCGTCCTCCATCAGGGCGGCCGCTGCTATCAAGAGGCCCTTCCCATCGCTTAGGTCATCGTACAAACGCATGTACCGCACAGCGCCCAGCGTGACAAGCACCACAATGACTGCGACCGCCAAACCGATAACTAGCGGGCGCCGCAGTGAGAGCCACTTTTTGGGCATCTACAACCATCTGATATTGACTGCGTGGCTAAGCTCTCTGGCACCACTCTCCCCGTTCAGTCAGCACTGTCGGCGTCGCCGCTGGCTCAGCTAGCGAGCCTTCGGTCGCCCGGCCACCGCCCGCAGGACGAAAAGGGAGGCCAAGCCCAGGGCGACCGAAGCGCCTATGGCCATGACCCAGGGTAGAGCTGGCGTGCCCCCTTCACCCTGCCCGGCGCCGGTTGGAGGAGCTGCACCGGGGGTACCGGGAGCTGCGGGCGTCACTGGCGTTGCCGCCTTGGCGGTGACGGTTGCCTGGGACTGAATGCCCCTGGCCGTCGAGCTCACAACGATCGGGCCCGGGGAGCTCCCCGTGAACAGGGTGACCGTGGCAATGCCCTGGGCATTGGTGACCGCAGTGGTTGAGCTCAGACGGGCGTCGGTCCCCGGCTGGGAAACGATGGCGAAACTGCACGTCTCACCAGCCACGGGACTTCCTACCGTGTCCAGCACTTTACAGGTGCAGGTGACCGAAGCTCCCGTCGCCGGGGTCGTCTCGCTGACGCTGGTCGTGACGCTCCCCGCTGGAGGGGGGTATTGCGCCGATGCTGTCCCTCCGGCGATGGCCAGGGCGACGAGAAGCCCAATGGTGGCCAAAGCGATAGCCGGTAGGACCTTTCGCGGCAGATCGCTCATTATATGAGCCCTCCTTTCGTCAGGCCTGTGAAGAGAACTCCTACCGCATCCATCTGCGGCCTCTCAGGCCTAACCTACGAGCTGGCCTCTCCGAGCCAGCCTCCATATGGGGTGGGGGCATGTCTGAGGTGCCAGACAAGCCCCCATCCTCCGCCGGTCTTACAGATCTGGCGCACCTCGGAACAGGCGGCGGCTGCTTCTCTGACCGGCGCCGCCTGGCGACTAGTGGCTGTACGAATACTCACCCCCGAAGTTCCGACCAAAGCTTGCCTTCGCACCAGGCCTGAGCCGCCTTCACAGCCCGAGGCCCAGTGGGCACTTGCCGTCGCTGCATTCTCTCCGCTAGCTTGCCATCCCTTCGGGGCAGATTACCTGTCAGGAATAACGCGACCGCGGCAGCGAGGGGAAACACATATTCGAGCTTCATGCGTCAACGTTGCGTGAAGGAGTTGTGAATTCGCCTGGCCACGGTCGGTGCCCTTGTCGCTCGATGGGAAGCAGGGCATAATGTCTTGGGTGGTTCAGACCAGGATATGAGCAAGCTCGGCGACAAGATCGGTAAGGCCAGACGGCTGGAGTTGGGAGCTATCGGATTTGGGGCGATGGCTGCTCGTCGCGACGCTCCCTCGATGCTCCTGATCGTGCACGGGCCAGCCTCGGGCATGCGGCCCGCCGCTGACCTGGCAGGCCGAGGCGTGGACGCTGTACTCCTGTCCCTCTCCAATCCCCAGGCGGAGATGGGCCAGGTGGCCAAATGGGCCGAGGAGGCAGGCGATGTGCCCTGCGGCGCCCAGGTGACGGCCGCTAGCGGCAGGATTGTGGCCGACCTCAAGCAGGCGGGGGGCGACTTCCTGGCCTTCGATGCCGAGGCCACCAGTGCCGAAGCTCTCTTGGAGAGGGAGATGGGCTACGTCCTCGCCCTCTCCGGTGAACCCACCGAGTCGTTCCTGAGGCTGATGGACGCTTTCTCCTTGGACGGCCTCTGGCTCTATGACTGGCAGGGGCCGCTGACGGTGCGCCGCCAGATGGAGCTCTTTCGCTTGCACCTTCTCTCCCGCAAGCCCTTATTTGTTCCCGCTCAGCCGGACATCGGCCCCGCCGAGCTGGAGTGTCTGAGGGACGCCGGCGTGGTGGCCATTGCCGTGAACGGGGCGGAGCCTAGCACCTGGGAGCGGCTCGGCGATCTGCGCCAGGCCATCGATGGCCTACCGCCCAGGGCGCGTCGGCGCGAGGAGAGGCCGGATGTGATGCTGCCCCTTGGGCGGGAACTGAGCTCGCAGGACGAGGAGGAAGAGGAGGAGGGGCAAGAGTTGCCGCCTGAGTGATCGCCTGACCTCGATGCAGGGGTCGAGGTTCAAGACCTGCCATGGCCGGATGCGGCTACCGGAGCTGCCGAGATAGAGTGTGCCCGTGCAGCAGTGGGGCACGAACAGGAAGAACATGAGAGGCTCTGGCTGAAAGCCAGAGCCTTTGTGGTCTCGGCCATCATCCTGCGGGGCTGGAAAGCTCACCCACCTGGCGCGAGCGAGCAAGAGGTGGGTCGTAATTGGCTCATGATTGGTGGGTTCTGAACTCCCAGATTCGCACACAACCCCAGCCTCAAGGCTGGGGCATGGGGAGGCGAATCCGATGCCCCCGCCTTCAGGCGGGGGTCTAGAACTAGACCACCAACGGCGAACCAGTGGAGGTGGGCGCCTCTGTTTCCTTCAGAGCCAGTTTACTGTAACATAGATATGCCCATGTTTGTGATAGGACTTACCGGAGGCATCGGCAGCGGCAAGTCCACCGTTTCGGACATGCTGCGCGCCAGGGGTGCGGCTGTCGTCTACGCCGACCAGATAGGTCACGAGGTCTATCGGCCGGGCACGCCGGTGTGGGAGC
>JALHUG010000319.1 GCA_022866185.1 Dehalococcoidia bacterium | reverse complement strand
GGCGCTCTCGTTGAACCGCGCGGCGGCCTCGATGTCGGTGTGGGGGTTCGACATCAGTGGAAGGTTGTGGGCCAGGTTGGTGCCCTCGCCGTAGAAGCCCGCGCCTTTGGGGGCTACCGCTATGCCGTAGGGCAGACGCACCGGGTATCTCTGACCCCTCGTACGTATCGCCTCAACGGCGGCTTCAAGGCGCGATTCCATCTCGAAGATGGCCCAGGCGAAGGCTGCCGGGTCCCGGCCGTCGAAGACAATGGGATCGAAGCTGTTGATCTTCAGATGCTCCACGAGCCACTCAACACCACCCTCCTGCGACATGGTCGTCCTCTGATCTATGCGGCGGCCATTGTTGATCATGATGGGCATCACCAGACCGGAGTCATCAGCGCGCCACCAGCGGGGGGCCCAGTCGCTCCCCCGCTGCTCCTCAAAGGCGCCGTCGCTGAGGAACACCACCAGCCGTTCCCCTGGCAGCGGCATGTGCACATACTGAAGCTCCACGAAGCCCAGGTATCCGCCCTCAGCCATGCCACCGGCGGTATTGGCATTCACGTGGCTGCCCAGAGGCGAGTCCTGCTTGCCGTCCTCCCCCAGCCGGTACGAGTAGAAGTCCCGAACGTAACGGGTAAGCCCCTCGTCGCTAACGGAGTAGCGCTCGGCGTGGGCCCGGGTCATGTTGTTCAGCAGGAGGTTCACAGTGTCAATAGCGGCGACGCAATGGCCTTGGCCCATGATCCAGGAGCGCGAGAGGCCGGTAATGGCGTTTATGGCCATGTAGCCGGTGTAGGCGGGCAGCATGTTGAGGACGCCGCCGGTGTGCCCCTCGGGGTCAGGCTTGAAGTCCTCCGGGGCCAGGTCCCGGCCGTCCAGATAGACGTTCCGGGCGTAGGTCTCATGGACGGCCACCCACATGGCGGCGCTGGCCACCCGATCCGCTGCGTAGAGCACGTCGAACAGCGGCACGCCGTCGCCCCGCACTCCACGCGCGGACAGCAGCTCCGCCAGAGCGAAGACCCGGGCCTGGGTTTCCACACCATGCTGAATGGGCCCGTAGCCTGCCGCCCAGCGGTCCGCCGCCGGATTCCTCTCACGGTAGAGGGCGGCCCACTCCTCCCTGCGAATGGCTTCGACGTCGTCGCTCGCCATCATCTCCACCTCCTAATCCCTACTGTTGCCGTTTCCCAGCCACCATCTGGAGGGCCGGCCATTCACCCCCGCCGCTGGCGCAGCAGGCAGCCGGCGGTATCGCGCGCGATGATCACCGCCTCGTCCACCGGGATGACATAGGCGTGCACCTCGACATTGTCCGCGCTGATTCGCTCCTCAACTCCTATCGCTGCGGCGTTGCGATCCTGATCCAGGGTCAGCCCGCACCAATCCATGCCAGCGCAGATGCGGGCCCGCACCGTGGGAGCATTCTCGCCGATGCCGCCGCCGAAGACAACAGCGTGCGCCCCGCCGAGGGCGGACAGATAGGCCCCAATGTACTTGCGCACCCGATAGCAGAACATCTCCACTGCCAGAGCAGCGCGCTGGTCCCCCTGGCGCTCCGCCTCCAGCAGCTCCCGCATGTCGCGGGAGCGTCCGGACACCCCCAGGAGCCCCGAACGCGTGTTGAGCCAGCCCTCCACTTCCTCCACACTCACGCCCTCCCGGCGGGCCAGGAAGGCCGCCAGCGAGGGGTCGACATCCCCAGACCTCGTCCCCATCATCAGCCCCTCCAGAGGGGTGAACCCCATGGAGGTGTCCAGCGAGCGGCCGCCCTCCACCGCCGTGGCGGAGCAACCGTTGCCCAGTTGCAGCGTGATGAGCTTCGCCTGGGCCATGGGTGTCGAGGTGATGGCGGCGTACCGCTCGGTCATGTAGCGGTGGGCGAGCCCGTGGAAGCCGTAGCGCCGGATGCGATGCTTCGCCGCCAGATCCTGGGGGATGGCGTATCGGGAGGCCCGCTCGGGCATGGTGCGGTGAAAGGCGGTGTCGAAGATGGCCACCATGGGGATGGCCGGGCCGAGTACCGCCCGGGCGGCTCGAATCGCCCTCAGCGAGGGCTCGTTGTGCAAAGGCGCCAGGTCGCTGACGGCCTCAATAGCGTCCATGGCCTCGTCATCGATGAGGGTCGGCTCCACGAACTGCTCCCCGCCGTGCACCACCCGATGCCCTATAGCCACCAGCCCATCAGGTTCCAGAAAGCCACAGGAGCCCAGCCAGACGAGCACCCGCTGGGTCGCCTCGCCGTGGTCGGCCACTGGCGCTGCCTCCTGGAGGCGCTCGCCGTTCTCGGCGGCGAACTCGATGGCTGCGCGGCCACCGATCCTGTCGACGGTGCCAGAGGCCAGCCGTCGCTCCCGACCAGGAGCGGCCTCTTCCTCCACCTCGATGACCTGGAACTTCAGCGTCGAGCTTCCGCAGTTGATGGCCAGCACTTTCATTGCAGCAGCCCTTTTGCCGCCCCATTCTACCACCCTTGTGGCAGATTCGGCCCTCGTGCGCTTGGCCTAGCGCCCGAGTTGCACCTAGTGTAACGGCCAATCGCAACGTTTCGTCATATTCTGTGCAATGCACCATTTCTCGAGTGCGCTGGCTCCACTCCGGCTGTTCTCGTGGCCAATGCGCCACATCCGCTGGAAGATCATCCTTCCCTACGTCTTTCTATCGGCGCTGGTGGCTATCACTGGAACCTATCTGGTCACTCGCCTTGTCACTGGCTCCCTCAACGAGCGCTTTGACAACCAGCTCGTGGAGGCAAGCCGCGTGACCGCCGACGCCGTGGTTCGGACGGAGCGAGCGCACCTGGAAACGGCGCGTGCCGTCGCGTTTACGGAAGGAGTCGCGCAGTCCATTCAGGCGCGGGACAAGGATAGGCTTGGGGAGCTGGTGGAGCCCATCGCCAGCAATGCGGCAGTCGAACGACTGGAGATTCTGGACGCGCAAGGACAGCGGCTGACCACCGTGTCCTTGTCTGACAGGGTAGGGCTTCAGTACGAGGAGCTTGCTGACGACGACGAACCGGCCACCTGGCCGTCGGTCGGGCGGATCCTTCAAGGAGACGCGGACGAGCTTGGAGACAAGTACGCTCAGATCGTCGAGACCAGCGAGGGCTTCGTGTTCTACACGGCGGGCCCGATCTTTGAGAACGACGCGCTTGTGGGCGTGGTCCTGGTCGGGACGACCCTCGATTCATTTGTCAAGCAGACGAAGACAGAGGCGCTGGCCGACGTCACTGTCTACGATTTCGATGGCAACCCCCTGGCCTCGACCTTTGCCCAACCCGATGATGCCTCAACCGACGAGGCACGCCTAGATGTCGGTGGTGCCATCCTCGACGAGGCAATACCGGGAGGCATCTCCATCCGCGAGCACCGCACCCTTTGGGGACGCGGCTACGACCTGCTATATGGCCGGCTCGAGGTTAGAGACCAGGTGGTCGGGCTGTACAGCGTTGGGCTCTCGACCGACTTCATTTTCAGAGCCGGGACGGTGACTCGGCTGCAGATGGCCCTGCTCTTTGGGACTGGCATGGCCGCCGTTCTGGCCATCGGATTCTTCCTGGCTCGTCTCTTCGCTCAGCCGCTTTTGCAGCTCGTTCGCGCCGCGCGCCTTGTAACGGCGGGCGACTTGACCGCGCGGAGCGGAGTGAGATCCAACGATGAGATCGACATCCTGGCCTCCTCTTTCGACGAGATGACGGCGAAGCTGCAACGCCAGCACCTTGCCACCGTCACGGCACTCTCCTGTGCTATCGACGCCAGGGACCCCTACACGCTGGGACACTCAGTGCGTGTAGGCCAACTCGCCGTGATGCTCGGCCGCCATTTGGGCCTGGATGAGAGAACCCTGGTCCAACTCGAAATCGGCGGTTACCTGCACGACATCGGCAAGATCGGCATACCGGATGCCGATCTGCTGAAGCCGGGCCGGTTGACAACGGAAGAACGCCATGCCATCAACGAGCATCCCCGAATAGGTCTCGCTATCCTGCAATCAGTTGATCTTCCGGCGGAGACCCGCGATTTTGTCCATAGTCATCATGAACGCCTGGACGGAAGCGGCTATCCTCAGGGCCTGGAGGGCGAGCAGCTTTCCATCATCGCCCGCATCGCTGCCGTGGCCGACATGTACGATGCCCTGACCAGCAGCCGGCCGTACCGTGGGCCAGCGACGCCCGAGGAGGCACTGGCCACGCTCCGCTCTCAAACCGGCACGCTGCTCGACCCTCGCGTGGTGGATGCCCTCGCGGCTGTCTTGCCCGAGTGGGAACGCCGTCGTGAGACCGAGCGCCAGCTTCAGAGCCTGAAGTTGCCGGACCTCGAGAGCGGGAGAATCCCGGTGTAGAGGGATTGCAGACCATGTGGCCTTCCGTTCGCCAAGGCTTCGCCGCTGTCTCCATCATCGCCGTATGCGTCTTGCTGGTGAGCGTCGCCGCCGCCAGCGCCCTTGCCCGTCCCCAAGTCGAACGCCTGGATGTCGACTCGGCTTCGCTCATCCGCGCCGACTACTCGGCGGACCCGCGCGGGACGAGGCTAGCTCCCCTCAGCGGGCGAATCATCGATGTTGTCCGTCGAGACGAGGCCAAGCTTCAGGAGACCACCTCAGACCTCGAGATCGTCCCCATCTTCCGCCTGCCCGTGCCGACTGGCCCAGAAGCTGGCGGTGAAGCCCCGCCGACCGCCCAGTTTTCTCAGACCCCATCAGCGACATCCACGCCGCTGCCGACGCCCCGACCGACGGGGAGCCCAGGATCGGCATCCCCACCTGCGCTGGCACCCACGCCCAGCTTCGGCGGTACGCCTATGCCAGCACCGGCATCGACGCCCACGCCGATACCGCTATCGACGCCAGCGCCGACGCCAACGCCGAGCCCGCCACCGATGCCAACCCTAACCCCTGTGCCCACGACAACCCCAAACCCTGTGCCCACGACAACGCCAGGTCCAGCGCCAACGCCAACCCCAGGCCCTGTGCCCACGCCCACATCGACACCAAGCCCGGTGCCAACGCCAAAGCCCACGCCAAGCCCGCTGCCAACGCCGACGCCCACGCCGACACCCACGCCGACGCCCACGCCGACGCCTTTGGGCCAGCTCTACCTGCACAACAACCCTACGCCACCGATCGAACCCACAGCCTCCCAGCCCGTTCTCCCAATGGATTCCACCTTGCCGACAGCGGCCGTTCTGTACAACTACGACCTCGATCGCGACGCCTCCCCTGGACTGCTCATCGCCAAGGGTGGCAGCGGCCCGACTGACGACGACCCGACGAAGTATCAGGCCTGGCGCACCCCACCATTCGGCGAGTCTGTAGTGATCGACGAGGGCGACGTGCAGGTCCACCTCTGGAGCGCGATGAAGAACTTTGACGCCACCAAAGGCGGGGCGATAGCAGTGTACTTGCGGGATTTCGACGGATCGAACTACGTCGAGCTTGGCGATGCCACCTTCACCGATGCGACGTGGCATGGTGGCAATTCATCCTGGGTCCAAAATAGTCTCAGCTTCTCCATCAGCTCCCACACGCTGGCCCCTGGACACAGCCTGGAACTCAAGCTGATCGTTGACAATTCGTCTGACGACGACATGTGGTTCGCCTACGACGCCGGCAACTACAAGTCGCGAGTAAACATGCCCAACTAGCCGCCTTGCGCCCCGGATGAGGGCCAGGGCACCCCGCAGAGGGCTCTTCCGGCCAACACTTTCATCGCAGCAGCCCTTTTGCCTCCTCATTCTGCCACCCTTGTGGCAGATTCGGCCCTCGTGCGCTTGGCCTAGCGCCTGAGTTGCGCCTACGATTAGGATCGTCACGCCGTCAACCATCACGCCTTTTCCAAAATCGGCATGTCAGGCACTTGACATTTCCCCCACCGAGTGTATACTGCTATCCCGAACGTTATTTGCGATTCCGTCAGGGATATGCTGGGGCCTAACGTCAGCGCCCAACGCGAACATCTGGCCCGGCAAACGACAACAGCCTAGGTAGAGCTTTCCTGAACAGCAGGGGACAGTTCGCCGCGAGAGATGGAGGGCAAATGTCTGCTTTTGACGTTGACGGGTGACGCCAAAGTGATCCGCTGCCGGCTTCAGCGAAAGGTGGAAAGCTAGTTCCGAAAGGAGAAAGCTATGACTGCGAGGAAGGCAGGAAGGCTCATCGGCATGACGATCATTGGAGTCGTTGCCTTTGGCATGGCGCTCTGGGTCGCGCTTGGTCAGCCCGGCATTGGGCTCGGCTCAGGCTCGGGCACCGGCTATCGCGACTCGGACCTCGACTCCAACGTACCCCCGGGCTACACCCAATGCAAAGGGACGTGCCCCGGCGGATACTTCGATGACAACATAGAGCTCTTCCTGGGCACCAACCCCCTCGACCCCTGTGCCAATACAACCACCGCGAACGACGAGGCCGATGACAAGTGGCCACCCGACTTCAATGACGACCGCACGGCGAACGTCTTGGACGTTATCATGGCGTTCGGTGATCGCATGGATACCTGCCAGGGGAACCCTCAGTATCTCAGGAGGTCAGACCTAAACGCCGACACCTGCATCACCCAGGCAGATGCCGACATCTTCAGACCGTACCTGCTGACCACGTGCCAGGAGTTGTTCCCTGACCCCGACAACGACGCATTCCCCACCATGTACGAGGTCGCGATGGGCACCGACCCCGCGGACGCCTGCCCGGATAATCCCAACGACGCCGCCTGGCCGCCCGACATCAATAACGACACCACGGTCAACGTCTTGGATGCCCTTCTCTTTAGCCCAGTGCTTAATCAGTGCTGGCCCAGCTCTCTCTACAACCCCAGATTCGACATCAACGCTGACCGCTGCATCGATCAAACCGACATGTACATCGTGGGCAAGTACATGCTCACGAACTGTACGCCGTAGGCGGCTTGAGGCGCGGCGCGCGGCCGAGTAATACGGGCGTCTTCGAAGAAACACTATCGGTAGGCGGATCACTGGCGAACTGAGAGCAGCCGGCCCTCTTCAGGCCGGCTGCTCGTCTTATCGCCGATGAGAAACCCTTCAGCCAAGCGTGGTAGACGTTGGAGCGGATATCCTATCGCCCCCCTGGGGAGCGAGTGCAAGCCTTCAGGCGTCCATGGGTAACTGTTTATGCAGAATCCGAAGGTTGATGACGCCCCACAGTACTGTGATCACGGCCCTGCGTAACCTTTTCGGCCTTTTCGCAGTTATGCCTTCAGGCGAATAGCCTGAAAGCGGAGGGAGTCTGCGAGTGCTCACAGCCAAGGAACTGACAGCGGAACGGCTTCTCAGCGAAGCGTCCCAGAAGGACCTGCGGCGCTTCGCTGAGCTCTACGAGCGCTACTTCAATCGTGTCTACGCCTTCGCCTTGATCCGCACCGGCAACCGCACCACCGCTGAGGACGTGACGGCGGAGACCTTCCGCCGCGCCCTACAGAATCTACCCAAGTTCGAATGGAGAGATGTCCCCTTCTCCGCCTGGCTCTTCCGCATCGCCGCCAACGCCGCCACGGACATCTACCGGCAGGCGGTCCACCAGAGCCCTCTCGACGACCTGCCGGACGGGCAGTCGCAGTCGCTGGAGAACGGCCTCAGCGAGGTCGAAGAGCGAGCCCGGCTCTTCGCCTTGCTGAAACGCCTCCAGAAGGACCAACAGAGGGTGGTTGTTATGCGCTTCGCCCAGGAGAGGAGCGGCAGGGAGATCGCGCAGGCCATAGGCCGGAGCGAGGCGGCCGTAAAGGCCCTTCAGTTCCGGGCCTTGCAGAACCTGCGTATGTGGGCAGAGGGAGGC
>JALHUG010000318.1 GCA_022866185.1 Dehalococcoidia bacterium | reverse complement strand
GCTGGCGCCAGCCCACCGCCCGCAGGATGCCGAACTCGCGGGTGCGCTCCATGACCGACATCACCATCGTGTTCGTCACGCCGATGCCGCCGATGAAGACGGCCAGGAAGGAGATGGCCAGGTTGAGGGCGTCCATCATCTGCATGCCCTGGTCGACCTGGTTGTAGTCGGAGAGGGTGCGCAGGGTGGCCAGCTCCGGGTGGTCCTCTTTGATCTGAGCAGTGAGCGCGTCTAGGTCGGTGCCCGGTTTGGCCTTGACGTAGATGAGGGTCATCAGCCCCTCTTTGCGCTCGTATTCCTGCACCGTGGCCAGGGGCAACATGGCGCCGCCATCCTCCCAGACGTCGCCCGTATGGTAGATGCCCACCACGGTGAAGCTGCGGTCCTTGAGCTCGACCGTGTCGCCCGGCTTCTTGTCGAGTTGGCTGGCGGCCTCCTGGCCCAGGAGGATCTCGTTGGTGGCGCCGGAGGCCAGGTAGCGCCCCTCCACCAGCGGCACCTCAAATTGCTCCAGGTCGGCTGGCGCAATGCCGAGCTGAAGGAAGTAGGGGTTGGAGCCCAGACGAGACACGGCCATCAACACTCCGATGGCATGATCCACCTCGGGATAGGCAGCTATTTCGTTGAGCTGCTCTTGTGTCAGAGTGCTGAAGCTAAGGTCGGCGCTGCCCGATTGCCCGATCGCGAAGTCGGCCCCGCCCGCGTGCAGTATGTCCTGAGCCGTGGACTTGAAACTATGGGTGACCACCCCCAGCGCTACCACCGTGGCGATGCCTATGCTGATGCCCACAGCCGTCAGTAGCGTGCGGGTGCGCTGACGCAGCAGGTTGCGGAATATGAGCATGAAGAAGGGCATGGCACACCTCCTCGGCCGTCGCCGAAACGGTCTCCGTCTACCCCCGAGCGCCTATCTCCCCCGTGCGGGCCAGCCAGCGACGGCCCTTTTCCGTAAGCTGCCACAGGCGGATACCGCCAGGCAGGCTGCAGGAGGTGCGCAGGGGACAACTCGCGCAGCCCTCCACCGCGCACTCGCCGGTGGCCATGCGCAGACAACCGCTGCGCAAGAGGTCAGCGACCAACTGCTCCACCAGCGCCTGTGAGACGCCCAGCTCCCGCGCCAGGTCGTCATAGGAGCACACGCCCTGGCAACCGGCGATGAGCGTCAGAGTTCTCCTGAGCATACTATACTCCCCACCCCATCAGGCGGGCCACCTGGTAGATGATGATGCCCACGGCAAACGAAATGGCCAGCATGTAGCCAACAGTGAACCCTGTCCAGCGCCAGCTCTGGGTCTCCCGCCGGATGGCCGCCAGCGAGGCTACGCAGGGGACAAACAGCATCTGCACGGCGATGAAGGCCACCGCAGCCGCCGGCACCATGACCTGCGTGAGCTGAGTGCTCAGGTCCACATCCCCCTTGCCCGTGCCCAGGATGACGCCCAGGGTGGCGATGGTGTTCTCCTTGGCCACGAAGCTGGTCATCAGAGCGACGATCATCTGCCAGTCCAGCCCCATCAGCTGTCCGAGGGGCTCCAAGCCGCGGCCGATCATGCCCAGGGCGCTGTCCTGGATGCTGTCGCCGGGGAAGTTCGACAGGGCCCACACCACCAACGAGACGGCCAGGATGGCCGTCCCGGCCAGGACGACGAAGGCCCGAACGCGCTGCCAGGTGGTCATCAACACCGTCCGCCAGTTGGGTGCATGATAGCGGGGCAACTCCATGACAAAGCCCGTCTCCTCCCCCCGGAATACGAAGCGGCTGAGGAGCAAGGCCATAAGGGCCAGAACCGCCAGGTTCATCGTCACCATGCTCCAGGAAACGAGCGCGGCGGCTCCGCCGAAGAAAGCTGCACTAAACAGCGTCACCACAACCATACGGCCGGCGCAGGGCATCAAGGGCGCCACCAGAATGGTGGTTAGCCGCGCTGACCGTGACTCCACTATGCGGCTGCCCAGGATGGCCGGAACGTTGCAGCCGAAGCCCAGGAACAAAGGCAGAAAGGACTTGCCCCGCAGCCCTATCCTGTGCATGAAGCGGTCCATGACGAAGGCCGCCCGCGCCATATAGCCCACATCCTCCAGCAGTGCCAGGGCCAGAAAGAGGATGGCCAGGATGGGCACAAAGGTCAGCACCAGGCCGGCGCCGCCAATGACTCCATCGGCTAGCAGGCTGACCAGACGGTCTGGCGCGCCCTCCAGAGCGCTCTCCAGTCGTTCGGCGCTGCCTTGCACCAGCCACTCGTCCAAACGCTTCTGAACGGGGGTGCCCAGGCCAAACATCGCCCAGAAGATGGCGGCCAGCACGCCCAGAAGGGCCAGCACTCCCCCCACCGGGTGGGTAAGGATGCGATCCGCTCGTTCTCCCAGAGGAACCCTTTCCCTTTCCGAGCGATGCACCACTCGTTGAGACGTCTGCGCCACCCACTCGTCGCGGGCGCCAGCGATCTCCAGGATCGCGTCCTCGTGCAGGCGCAGGAAGGAGTCCACGCCTCGCCAGCCGTTGGTGGACAGCGCCTGTTTCATCGCTCCAGCGATGGCCCTGTCCCCTTCCAGCAGCTTCACCAGCGCCCACCGCCGCGGGTAGGGAAGGGCCAGATCGGGAGGAAGCATGCCACCCAGGCTCTCTACCAGCGCCTGCACCTCCGCCGACGTCGGTGGCAGTGGCGCCGGAGGCCTCGTCTCGCCAAAGGCGACCGCTTGCACCGCGTCCAGCAGCTCGGACATGCCCTCCCCTCGGGTTGCCACCGTGGGAACAACCGGCACGCCCAGGGCCGACTGCAGCGCCTGGGGGTCAACCCGGAGGCCCGCGCCGTCGGCGACGTCCGTCATGTTGAGGACAACCACCAGCGGCACGCCCAGCTCCAACAGCTCACATACCAGGTACAGGTTACGCTCCAGGCTGGCGGCGTCCACGACCACGGCCACCACATCGGGCTGGTCCTGGATAATGTAGTCGCGGGCGGTCTCCTCCTCCGGAGAGTTGGCAGTGAGGCTGTAGCTGCCGGGCAGGTCCACAAAGAAGAAGACAGTATCGCCGCGCTGGCAGGTGCCCGTCTTGAGCTCTACCGTCTTGCCGGGCCAGTTGCCGACGTGCTGGGACAGGCCTGTCAGGGAGTTGAAGACGGTGCTCTTGCCGGTGTTGGGCGACCCTGCGAGGGCTACCCGGAGGGTTCCCCCGCTCACCCCGCTCGCCGTCATACTAGGTGCCGCCGGCCCTCTTCACCAGCAGACGCTCCGCCTCGCGGCGCCCGAGGGCCACCTGCGTGCCGCGTACACTGATGATCAGGGAGCCGCGGCCACCATTGCGCACCACCTTGACCTCGGCGCCGGGGGTGCAGCCCAGGGCTAGGCAACGGGCCACGAAGCTCTTGCCGCCGGAGAGGTCAGCAATGATCCCTGTTTCGTCGGGCCGCAGCTCGGTCACCGCCACCGCCACTGGCTTGTCGGTGGGCACATCCTCCGTCTGGGCCGGCTGAACCATGATCCGCTCGGCCACCTCGGCCGGCACCTGGTGGGAATGGCCGTCTAGCCGCACCCGCACCGAGCCGTCGGCAGACCTGACACCCTCGGCGTGAAGCACGCGGCCCGGGCTGATGTCCAGTTGCGTCAAGCGGCGCAGAAACTGGGCCGTCTCATCCTGGATGCGCACCACTCGGACCGGCCCGGGGCCGGGGAACTTGGAGAGAGGCACCGCTGGCTCCGCCCGGCGGGGGCTGCCCCTATAAGGGATGTTGTGACCATGGGGGCAGGTGTCTAGGTCGCGGAGGAAGCTGGCCAGGCGCTCCTCCAGGCCGGTCGAGGTGGCATGCTCCAGGCGGCAGGCCTCCTCATGTACCTCATCCCAGGAGAAGCCCAGGAAGCGTACCAGAAAGGCTTCCCACAGGCGATGGCGGCGGATGAGGGAGATGGCCAAGCGCTGACCGTCTTCGGTGAGGCGCACCTGGCCCCGCCGCTGGTGCTCCACCAGACCCTTGACGGACAGGCGCTGGATCATCTCCGTCACCGAGGGCATGGAAACGCCCAGGGAGCGGGCCAGGGAGGAGGTAGTGGCCTCTTCCCCCTCCTCCTCCATCTGGCCGATGGCCTTGAGGTACTGCTGGGAACGTTCGTCAATCATTTTCTTAGGCTAACCTAATTATAAATTAGCCTGCCCGAATAAGCAAGAGCCAACGGCCCTTCTCAAGCAACTCTGGCAGAGAACCAGGAACGGCAAGTGGTTCTTGACGACGCATGTTGGCGGCCTATACTGGGTAGACAACGCGGTTCATTCCAGCGTCAGAGAGGACGTTGTGAGGAGGGTAGCACTACGATGCAGTCTGAGCGGGCTAACAATCCGACAGAATCGACAGCAATTGTTGGCATGGTGCCCGATCAGGTCGAGGCGGTGGGCAAGCTGGTCTATGAAGCCTTCCGAGACGTTGCCATCCGACACGGCTTCAAGCCCATCTACGAGTCACTAGATTTCGCTACCCTCCACATGCGCAACCTGAGTCGGCGTGAGGGGTTCACCTCCTTTGTGGCCATTGAGGGCGGTCAGCCGCTGGCTGTCAACTTCCTCGACCAGCGAAACGACATCGCCGGCGTGGGCCCTGTAGCCGTTGGGGTTGAACACCAGGGGCGAGGCCTGGGGAGAATGGTCATGGAGGCCCTCCTGGAACAAGCCGAGGTCTCTGGTTTCCAGTCGGTGCGGCTGTTACAGACAGCCTACAACATGGTCTCCTTTAGTCTCTACTGCCGTTTGGGCTTCGATGCCAAGGAGGAAATAGCTTTCCTGAGAGGCAGGCCACCCGACGATGAGCGTACCGTTGGCGCTATCAGGGAGTGCACGCCTCAAGACCTTGATGCGCTGGATGACCTTAGCCTGGACGTGCTTGGTTTTCGGCGACGTGGGGATGTGAAAACGATAATGCCATTTGTCCGACCACTGGTGGTTGAGCGTGAGGGGCGTCTCGTCGGATTCGTCTGCCGCTTTCCCACCCCGAGCGGCATTCTAATGGGCCCAGCAGTGGCCAGGGATGAGGAGGCCCTGAAGGACTTGATCGTCGGCGCGGCCAGACTAGCCCCCGGCGATCTCAGGCCAGTCGTGCCGGTGAGCTGTCCGTCGCTGCTGCGCTGGGCGCTTCAGGCGGGGTTCTCGCTCTCCGAGTTGGGGACCCTGATGGTCAGGGGAACCTATGAGGCCCCGGCCGGGGCCTCTATGCCCTCGATCTGGTACTAGAGGCCGTCTCGGCCGCGTCCGGGCGCGCTGGTGCTAGTACGTCACCGCCTTGCCGTATCTCTGCCGCAAGACGGTCTTCTGAACCTTCATCGCCGGATTGCGGGGGAGAGAATCGATGAAATCGACGGACCTGGGCTTCTTGTAGCTGGCCAGGTGCTCCTTGCAGAACTCGATGACCTCATCCTCGGTCAGCGTTTCCCCTGGCTTGATGACCACGATAGCCTTGACGCTCTCGCCCCACTCCTCATCGTGGACGCCGATGACCGCCGCCTCCAGGATCTTGGGGTGCCCGTAGAGGACCTCCTCGACCTCCGCCGGATAGATATTCTCACCGCCGCTGACGATCATGTCCTTCTTGCGGTCGACAACGTAGATGTAGCCCTCTTCGTCCTGCCGCACCAGGTCGCCGGAGTGGAACCAGCCGCCCCTGAAGGCCTCGGCGTTCGCCTGCGGGTCGTTGTAGTATTCCGTCATGATGTTGGGGCCGCGATAAACGGCTTCTCCCACCTCGCCCATGGGCACATCCCGGTCCTGGGCATCCACCACCCGGATCTCGACAAGGGGAAGGGCTCTGCCCACCGAGGCCACCTTTCGCTCCGCGTCCGAGTGCCTGAGGATGGCGACCAGAGCCCCCGACTCTGTCTGACCAAAGCAGTCGAAGATCTTTACGTGGGGGAAGGCTTTCATGATCCGCTTTCGCAGCTCGGTGGGCAGTATGGACGCTCCCGAGAACCAAGCCTCCAGAGAGCTGGTGTCGTACTTGTCCAGGTTGGGAATCTGGAGCAGGAAGTTGGCCATGGCAGGGATCAGGAGAACCGCGTTGCACCTCTCCCGCTCCAGGCTCTGCATGATCTCCACCGGGTTGAAGACCTCGGTCGGCAGGATGACCGTGGCCCCAACAAGGAGATTGACCAGGCAGGTGCCAAAGGAGGCTATGTGAAAGATGGGGGGAGCAGCGCAAGTTCGCCAGGCCGCCATGTCACCAAGGTCAGGTTCGCGGCTGAACTCTAGGGCAGCCAGAGTCCACACCGCGGTCTGGTTCTTGTGGGTAAGGACGGCCCCCTTGGGCCTGCCGGTCGTTCCGGCGGTGTACATGATGAAAACGGGGTCGTCCTCCTCCAGCAGGATGAGCGGTTCATCGTCGGGATACTTCTGGAGAAGGCTCTCGAAATGAAACATCCCTTCCGCCGGCTTCTCAGTCACCGAGATGTACTGTCTAACCTGGGGGAGGTCCTTCTGCATCCCCCTGATGAGGCCAACGAAAGCCTCTCCCAGGATGAGAGCCACGGCATCGGAGTTGTTGATGATGTACTTGAGCTCTTCCGGATGGAGGCGAAAGTTCAGGGGAACGGTTATTGCACCAATCTTGGCCAGGGCGAAGTAGGCCTCCAGGTACTGGTTGCAGTTGAAGAGAAGGATGGCGACCTTCTCCCCTTTCTTGACTCCCATATCCAAGAGGGCGTGGGCCAGGCGATTGATGCGGGCGTTGAACTCGCGGTAGGTCAGGCGCGTGTTGCCGTAGACAACGGCCTCTTTGTCCGGAAACTTGCGGGAGTTGCGGGCAACCAGCTCCCCCAGGAGGAGCCTTCTTGCCAGTGCTTCTTCGATCGCCTCTCTTGATTGCATAGACCTGCCTTCCCCATCCCGAGACCCTCAGCAAAAAGAAGCCCCGACTGTTCAGCCTGCCCGTAGTCCCCCTCTTCGGGGAGAATGGGCCGTTGGCGCCCCTGGCAGGACTCGAACCTGCAGCCAACTGCTTAGAAGGCAGTCGCTCTGTCCCTTGAGCTACAGGGGCACCGGCCTGCCGCCAGGCAAGCCCATTTCAATGTAGCAACCACCTGTTGTCGTCGTCAACCTGGACGGCGCCGACCGGGCCTGTCGCCTAGGCCCCCCGATAGACCGTCTTCACCTTGTACCGAGGGATCAGGCCCTTTCCCACGCGGGTCACGCCCACGATCTCCAGGTCATCGAGGTCGGCAGAGGTGGTGACGTGCTTCTGAACCAGGCGGCCCAGGGGCTGGGCGGCCACCACGGCCAGCACAGCCGCCGTGAGGACGTTGGGCAGGCGCTCGAATCGACGCCGTTTGCCCGCAGCCAGCAGGGAGGCCAGCCCGGCCATGATGCCAGCCAGCGCCAGGTTGGTGCCGCAAAGAGGCGATACGGCCAACTGCGACTCGCCTTGCTTGAGGCGAGCCAGCCCCTCGGCGGCGCACTCGCCGATCTTCTCGGCCGGGACGTTACCGTAGATGTAGAAGCCATCCGGGGAAGCCCGCCCTATCAACCGCGTGTGCTGGTCCATCCTTCCCAGCAGGATCGATATGGTGGCATGCTCCAGTGCATGATTACGACGGACAGCAGCGATCGTCCTGGCCAGCATCTGAGACTCCTGCTTCAGTATATCATGGCGCCGCAGGCCATTCCCTAGCTCTTGGTGATGCCCGGCACGAAGGACTGGGCGCGAACGTTGACAGTCACCGTGATGGTCTTGGGGGTGCCACTGGCGTAGGGCGCCACCAGGCTTATGGTGCCAACGTACTTGCCCTTGGGCAGGCCTGCCAGGTTGGCCTGAATGGTCAGGGTCGACGTGTCGCCCCCCAGCTCCTTGCCCAAGGCCAGCCCCTGGTTCGCCGATAGCTGGAGCCACGAAGCCGAAGGCGTGGCCGTCCAGACGAGGACGGCAGTGCCGGAGTTGGAGATCTTCACTTCGTAGGATTGACTCAGGCCCTCAGGGCGAGCAGTCAGCTCGATGTTGAGGGTGCTAGCCTCCAGCACTGGCGACCCCACTATCGTCGAGCGGTCACCGTGCACCTCCGTCGGGTCTGCATGGGAGACGGTGGGCCGCGGCATGTCCATGCTGTCGAAGCAGTAGTCGGAGGTGTCGCAGGCGAAGTTCTCCAGCTTCAGGGCCTCGGCGAAGCCCACCTGTGACAGGTCGGGCAGGGTGACCTCCTGAGCCCGCCAGAGGGCAACCCCCTCTGGCTGAGGAGGATGAGCCATGCAGCCCAGGACAAGCTCCTGGTAGGGGTACTGGGAGCGGTCGTGGCTGAAGCCATCGTCGAAGGGGCCACAGCTGTAAGAGGTGCGCGGCCAGGCGGAAAAGCGGGGGTTGAGGGGGTGGTTCACGAAGGCGAAGCCGTTGTAGCTCCAGATAGCGTAGTACCAGTCCTCGATGACCTGGGGGTTGCGGTCGGCCACAATCGGGCGAAGGTCGGTGGCCAGGTTCCATTTGTCGGCCAGGATGCGTGTGCCGCGGGCGATGTTGTAGGCGAAATGGGCGGCCGACATAAGCTGCCCCACTGTCGGTTGGCCGGTGGTGTTCTGCATGCCGCTGGTGACCTGCATGATGCCATAGCCGCAGTCGCGCGAGATGAGGGCCGGGCCGATGCCGCCGTAGGGTACGGAGAAGGCCGCCTGCGACCACGAGCTCTCGATCCAGCCGATGGCCTTGAGGATAGTGGGAGGGATGTAGGGCTCGACGAGGCCGCTGTCCATGGGTGGGAAGATGGTCGGCGAAGGGGTAGGAGAGGGGGTGGGGGTGCCTCTGGGCCTGGGCGTGGCGGTGGGCGTGGCTGTGGGCGTGGCGGTGGCAGTCGCCGTCGGCGTGGGCGAGGCTGTGGGCGTAGCGCTGGCCGTCGGCGTCGGCGTCGGCGTCGGCGTGGGCGAGGCTGCGAGCGCGGCGCCGACAGTCTCCGTCGGCGTAGGCGTCGGCGAGGTTGCCGGCGTAGCGGTGGCTGTCTCCGTCGGCGGCACCGGAGTGCGGGGCACCCGCGGGCCCGTCTGCAGGGGTGGCACGCTGAAGTAGGGGTCATCGGGGAAGAGGGCATTGACCGCCGCCAGCTCGAAGGTCTGGTTATAGACGGTGCGATAGTCCTCAGGGTCGTAGGAGATGACGTTGAACGGCCCCAGGGGGCTGCCTGTCGCTGGGCACAGATCGAAGTCGTCCGCCCGCGCTGGCGGCGGCAGGCCGTTGGCCTGCACCAGGAGAGCCAGGCTCAGGGACGAGAGGACAACTATGAGATGTAGCCTACTGGGAATCACTGGCCAGCCAACCGATGAATTCCAGCTTGCCGTTGTCGCCCACTGTCTGCCGTCCCTTGCCCAACTCGATGATCACCAGATGCTCCCCGCCTGGTTGGACGGCCGAGCTCCCCTCGAAGGAGCGTACAGCCAGGTAGTTGGCCGCGGGCGACCAGCCCGCCGGCACGTCGAAGCCCTGATCGGGCCCAGGTGTGGCCTCCTCCAGCTCCCCTCCAGTCAGGGGGACCAGCGCTGCTGCACCGGGGCCATCGCCAGGCGTCCGGCCTACGGCGATGCGCTGGCCATCGGGGCGCCAGATGGGGTTGAAGTGTTCGCCGGCGTCGATGGTGTCTGAGAGATCGGACAGGGGCTGCGGCTCTGCACCCTCGACAAGCTCCGCCACGAAGGCCCGGCT
>JALHUG010000317.1 GCA_022866185.1 Dehalococcoidia bacterium | reverse complement strand
TACAGAAACAGGTCCCGCCAGGCCTGAATGAGCGAGGCCATCGGGTTGAGATATATCACGGGCCCCACCCTCTCCCTCAGCATGCTTAGCGGATACAGGATGGGGGTGAGGTACAACCATAGGGTCATCAAGACCTCGACCAGGTGCTCTAGATCGCGCACGAAGACGTTGAACGAGGCCACCAACATCACAGCTCCCGCCAACATCAGAAGTTGGATCAACGTGAGCAAGGGAACGCCAAGCAACCACTCGGGGCCGGGGTGGTAGCCCGCAACAACGAGAAGCAGCACCAATATCGGAATCGATAGGGCGAAGTGCAGGAGCTGACTGGTAACAGCCGACAAGGGCAGGACAAAACGTGGGAAGTAGACCTTCTTGAGCAGCGCGGCATTATTGGAGAACGAGGCGGCCGAGAACTGGATCGAGGACTGGAACCAGGTCCAGGGGAACAATGCCGCCAGCAGGAATAGGACGTAGGGAACATCATACCCCACCTTTATGCGCATCACGGTGCTCAGAGCGAAGGAGAAGACCAGGGCCTGAAGCAGAGGCTTGGCCAGCGTCCACAGGAGCCCCAGGATGGTGCCCTCATAGCGCAGCTTCACATCCCGCGCAGTTAGGAGCAGCAACAACTCCCACGTGCGGGCCAGCCCCTTGAGGTTAAACCGTCTCAGTGAACCAGCGTAACTAGCGGACGACGCCGCGGCCACAGCTCCCCCAAGACTTTCACAGTGCTACGTTGTAGACTAGCAGGCCAGGGGCCACCAATCAAGGAGAGGCCGACCGCCCGCAGAGTCGCTTGCCTTGGATACCACCGGAAGGTACAAAACCCCTAGCCTGGTTCAGGCTGAGGTCTATGATAAAGGAGAAGCTCAAGGGCCTCATTCTCGGCGGTGGCAAGGGCGAACGCCTGCGCCCCTTCACCTATACGGGTGCCAAGCAGTTGGTACCCATCGCCAACAAGCCCGTCCTTTTCTACGCCATCGAGGACCTGGTGAGCTGTGGCATCACCGACATCGGCATCGTGGTGGGCGACATGCGGGCGCAGTTGGAGAAGGCGGTGGGCGATGGCGATCGCTTCGGTGCCAGGGTGACCTATATCCAGCAGGAGGCTCCTCTGGGCATCGCCCACGCTGTCAAGATCGCGGCTGATTTCCTGGCAGGCCATCCCTTCGTCCTCTATCTGGGGGACACTCTGGTGCTGGGTGGGGTGGCCACCTTTGTCCAGCACTTTCGCAGCGATTCCAGCAACTGCCGGCTTCTTCTCTGCCGGGTGGAGAACCCCCAGAGCTTCGGCGTGGCCGAGATGGTGGACGGCCGGGTGGCGCGGGTGGTGGAGAAGCCACGCCAGCCTGCCAGCGACTTGGCGGTGATCGGCGTGTACATGTTCGACGGGCATGTGTTCGAAGCAGTGGAGCAGCTACAGCCCTCGGCCCGCGGCGAGCTGGAGATCACTGATACCATCCAGTACCTGATCGACAAGGGCCTGGCCGTCCACGCCCAGGAGCTGGACCGATACTGGATGGACACCGGCAAGATGGACGATATCCTGCAGGCCAATGCTGTGGTGCTGGATGCCCTGCCAGCCAGGCAGGAGGGCAGCATCGACAGCGCCTCCCAGGTGCAGGGCAGGGTGATCGTCGAGCGCGGCGCTCAGGTGACCAACAGCATCCTGGATGGCCCGCTGATCATCGGCGAGGAGAGCCACATCGCCGATTCGCAAATAGGGCCCCACACCTCCATCTATCACCACTGCCAGGTGAAAGGCAGCCGCATCGCCAACAGCGTGGTCATGGAGTACACGCTGATCGAGGACGTGGGCTACTGCATTCAGGACAGCCTCATCGGTCGCTACGTTGAGCTGAGAGGCGAGGGTGGAGTGGACGACCGCCGTTACGCTCTCACCCTGGGCGACCACAGCCAGATTCGAGCGGTCTAGGGGCGTTTGCGTGCGCAGGATTCTGGTCACGGGTGGGGCAGGGTTCATCGGCAGTCACTTCGTGCGCCGCCTGCTACGAGAGCACCCTGAGTACGAGGTCACGAACATCGACAAGCTTACCTACGCTGGCAGCCGCGACAACCTGCGCGATGTAGAGGGCGACCCCCGTTATCGCTTCGTCCAGGGCGACATCTGCGACCGCCCGCTTGTGGAGGAGCTGGTGAGCCAGGCCGACGCCATCGTGAGCCTGGCCGCCGAGACGCACGTTGACCGCTCGCTCCTGGAAGCGGACGACTTCATCAGGACCGATGTTCATGGCACCTACGTGCTCCTCTGCGCCGCCCGCGAGCAGGGCATCGAGCGCTTTGTCTACGTCTCCACCGATGAGGTCTACGGCGCGGTGCCCGAAGGCTATTCGTCTAGCGAGATGGATCCCCTGCGGCCCCGCAACCCCTACGCCGCCAGCAAGGCAGCCGCCGACATGCTGTGCCTGGCCTTCTTCGCCTCGTACGACCTGCCGGTAGTCGTCAGCCGCGGTGCCAACACCATGGGGCCTTGCCAGTACCCGGAGAAGATGATCCCCCTCTTTGTCACTAATGCCCTGCGCGACGAGCCCCTGCCCCTGTACGGCGACGGCCGCCAGGTGCGCGATTGGCTTTTCGTCGAAGACCACTGTGAGGCCCTCGACCTGCTGCTCCATGAGGGAACGCCGGGCGAGGCGTACAACATCGCTGCCGACAACTACCGTCACAACATCCAGGTGGCGGAGGCCATCCTGGAGCTGCTGGGCAAGCCGCGCAGCCTGATCCGCCATGTGGCCGACCGCCCCGGCCATGACAGGCGCTACAGTCTGGACTGGTCGAAGATAAGGGCCCTGGGCTGGTCGCCACGCCAGGGCTTCGACGAGGCCCTGGCCAAGACGGTCGCCTGGTATGGCGACAACGAGTGGTGGTGGCAGAAGGCCCGTTCGGGCGACTATCAGGACTACTACCAGCGCCAGTATGGCTGGCGGCTGGAGGCAGCCGCTCGTCAGGAGGGAGAAGGGTGATCGAGGGGGTGGAGATCAAGCAGCTCACCAGGCACGCGGACGAGCGTGGCTGCCTGATGGAGCTTCTGCGCTGCGACGATGCCATCTTCCGCAAGTTCGGTCAGGCCTACGTGTCCCTGAACTATCCCGGCGTGGTGCGGGGCTGGCACTACCACAAGAAGCAGGACGACCACTTCGCGGTGGTGAAGGGCATGGTGAAGGTGGCCCTCTACGACGCTCGCGAGGGCTCGTCCACCCAGGGCCAGGTGGACGAGTTCTTCCTGGGGGAGCAGCACAGTATCCTGCTGAAGATTCCGGTGGGCGTCATGCACGGCTACAAGACGGTGGGCACGGAGCCTTCCCTTCTCATCAACTTCCCCACTGAGCCCTACGACCCACAGGAGCCGGACGAGTATCGTCTCCCCTGGGATACTGACCAGATCCCCTACGATTGGGACATCAAGATGGGCTGAGGGGGTGGTGGTGTGCGCGTCCTCATCACCGGCGGCCGTGGCCAACTAGGCCGCGAGCTCCAGCAGGCGCTGGCCTCGGAGACAGTGCTGGCCCAGGACCTGCCGGAGTTGGACGTCACCGACGCGGCGGCAGTTGGCCGGGCCATCGACCAGTTTCGGCCGCAGGTGGTCGTCCATGCCGCCGCCTACACCGATACCGCAGGCTGCGAGGCGAACCCCGAGCTGGCGATGAGGGTGAACGGCGATGGCGCCCGCCAGGTGGCCCTGGCCTGCCGCCAGGCCGAGGCTGCCATGCTGTACGTGAGCACCAACGAGGTCTTCGATGGTCAGAAGGACGAGCCCTACCTGGAATCGGACGAGACCAGCCCCATCAACGCCTACGGCCGCTCCAAGCTGGCGGGCGAGCGATACGTCCAATCCATCCTCGATCGCTTCTACATCGTGCGCACCGCCTGGCTGTACGCCGCCGGGGGCAACAACTTTCCAGCCAAGGTTCTGCGGGCCGTCGCCAACGAAGGCGAGCTGCGCTTCGTGACGGACGAGGTTGCCTCGCCCACCTGGGCGCGCGACCTGGCTCAGGCCATCGTCGGGCTCATCGGCCAGGCGGCCTACGGCATCTATCACCTGACGAATAGCGGCTGCTGCTCCCGCTACCAGTGGGCCCAGCAGGTCCTGGAGCTGGCGGGCCGCGGCGATGTCGCACTGCGTCCGGTCGTCCAGGCCGATTTTGGGGCGCCCTACCGCAAGCCGCCCTATTCGGAGCTGGCCAATCGGG
>JALHUG010000316.1 GCA_022866185.1 Dehalococcoidia bacterium | reverse complement strand
TCCGGCGACCTGGCGGCCACCTCCTCGATGTCCACGCCGCCGGCCTCGCTGGCCATCACCACCGGCCGGGCGCTGCCGCTATCGATCACGATGCCCAGATACAGCTCGCGCTCGGCCTGCACCTGCTCTTCCACCAGCACCTTCCTGACGATGCGCCCCTCAGGACCGGTCTGGTGAGTGACCAGGCGCATGCCGATGATTTGCCTGGCTGCCTTCTCCGCCTGGGCGGGCGTGTCGGCCAGCTTGATGCCGCCGCCCTTGCCGCGGCCGCCGGCGTGGATCTGGGCCTTGACCACCACCGGCGCGCCCAGCTCCTGGGCGACCTGGCGGGCCTCCCGAGGCGTGGAAACGACGCGCCCCTTGGGGACAGGCACGCCGTATTCAGACATGATCTGCTTGGCCTGATACTCGTGGATCTTCATGAGAGCTCGCCAAGAACACGATCTATGCGCGTCGACGCTGGCGGAGGGGGTGGGATTCGAACCCACGAACCCGACAAGTCGGGTTAGCGATTTTCAAGACCGCCGCCTTCAGCCGCTCGGCCACCCCTCCGCAGATACGAATTGGGCCTCTTTTCGGTTGAGTCGCCTTAGCATTTGCTAACCATTTGCTAACCAAATTCAGATACGAGCCCTGCTGAGCAGGGTATCGAGTCCGTTGGCAGCCTGGGCCTGGAGGTTGGGCACGACGTGGGAGTAAATGTCCAGGGTGATGCCGACGCCAGAATGGCCCAGACGCTCGGACACAATCTTAGGATGCACGCCCTGTTGAAGCAACAGGGAGGCGTGGGCGTGGCGAAGATCATGGAACCGTAGGCGGCCAAGGCCGGCCTCTCTTGCGATCGCCAGCCAGGCCCTGCGAAGGTTAGTGGGGTGCACGGGCGCGCCCAGGGCATTGGCGAAGACCAGGTCTTTGTCTTCGTAGGCAGGGCCTGCTGCGAGGCGTTCCTCTAGCTGTCGGCGGCGGTGCTGGCGAAGCCGTTCCACCGTCGCCCGCGACAGAGCCACCGGGCGGGTGCCTCGGTAGGTCTTGGGCTGGCGAAAGATGAAACCCTCTCGGGGAAGCCACTGACAGGTCTGCCGGACGTGCAGGACGCTGGCCTCCAGGTTCACGTCCTGCCAGCGTAGGCCCAACAGTTCCCCTTGGCGAAGACCCGTCATCAAGGCCAGGTAGACCAGACAGTCGTAGGAGGTGCTTTCAGCTGCCGCTAGGACCCGTTGAGCGTCATCTGGCGACAGGGCGGGAATCTCATGCCGAATCGGTCGCGGTGGCTCCACCGAGTCAGCAGGGTTGCGATCAATGAGCTGCCATCGGAGGGCATGCTGTAGGGCCTCTCGCAGCACTCGATGACAGTGGAGGGCGGTCCTAGCCGATAGTCCCTTTCCCCTGACCTGGGCGTAGACCTGCTGAATGTGGAGGGGTCGCAGCTTCGTGAGCGGGATGCTGCCCAGGCTCGGCAGCAGGTGGACGCGGACGATCTGCTCATAGCGCCTGAATGTCTTTGGGGCCGTATTGGGGCGGGCATACTCGACTAGCCAGCGCTTCAGATATTCGCCCAGTATTAGCTTTCCAGGCGGAGTATCGATGCCTGTGTCGCGCTGGTGTAGGAGCCTCACCAGGAGGGCCTCGGCCTCCTTCCTGGTGCCTTTGACCGAGCGCCAGAGCTGTCGGCGCTTGGCCGTCTGGGGATCGCGGCCCAGTTCGACCACCACCGTCCAGGAACTCTTGCCTCGCTTGCGGACATGGCCCTGCATGACCCACCTCCCTAGTGGCGTTGCGGCAAGGATACCACCGGGTGCGGCGGCTGGGGTAGCCCCGCCTCACGGGCGATCCACTGCTCCAGGCCGAAGCGGGGGACGAGGATACGGCGGCCCAGGCGGACATGGGGGAGACGCCCCTGGCGGATAAGTTCGTAGGCCAGGTTACGTGAGATCCGCAGCAGGCGGGCTGCCTCTGGGACGGTTAGGAGGACGGACTCATCGGTCGCCGCTGTCACACGCAGTACCTCACTCCCAAATTGCACGCTCAAAGGGACGCCGGTGTCCAGCGGCCCGCGAACCCCGTTGACCGACCACACCTGCCCTCTCGTGGACATCGATCATGAGCCCGATAGTATGCCCGTCTCCCATTGTGCTTGCTCCCGCGTATGGGTCCAACACTGTCGGTCACCGCCACCAAGTCTGCCGGCCTCCACCATCGGCCAGACGCCAGATCTCACCCAGCGCGCCAGCGAGCTCTCGGCGGCTGGCGGTCGTGAGGTGGGCCACCAAGAGAGCGGGAGCGGTGCCTGCGGCAGACTGAATCACTTCAGCGATGCGGCGTTCCGCGGCGGGCGTCGTCGTCACGACGAGCAGGCGGCAGCGGGCAAAGTGGCCTGCCTGTCGAGAGGCAAAGAACGAGCCGTAGGCCCGAAACTTCTCCAAGTAGTCCCTCCGCCGCATTGTGCCCCTGTCCCACTCCAGGAAGACATCGAGCTCGACCCCGTTGGCCCGGTAGAGGAAGCGGGCGTCCGGCCAAACGTGCCACCAGCGGCCGTTCCAGCGGAACCACTCCTGCGCTTCGGCGGCGCTGAGCCAGTGGACGAGGCGATGGTCCTGGCCCGTTGCCCGCAAGGTCGCCGCCTCAGTGGCCAGCTTCACGACGAAGCTGTTCACGCCGATAGTGTGCTCGAAGTGCCGCTGCAGCCCCGCCAGGCGCTGGCCTTGGCCGTCCCTGGTGCTGGCACCGACTGCGAGGACGCCATGCCGGCCGTAGCGGCGGTGCGGAACGCCATCGCGGGCGGCGAGGAGCCGGAGACCCTCGTCAGTCAGAAAGTAGCGACTGGCGGGCGAGCTGTCCCCACCCGCAGGACGCACAGCGAAGTCCACCAGGCCCAGCCGGGCCAGGCCAGCGAGAAGTCGCTCGGTCCCAGCCTCTCGCAGCCCAGAAAGAATGGCGAGATCGGCCGCTGATAGGAACGGGTGGTGCCCCACCCATTCCAGCAACTCCTTCTGGGTGGTGCTGGTGCTCAGAGCAAGGGCGGCCACCCGCTCGCCCGGTTTGAGGCTGCGAGGGTCCGTCGCGGCCTGCCTAGCCCACTCTCGCAGTTCCCTCCTGTGTGGGCGCCGCTGGCACGGCTCAACCGGCACGAGCGGCAGCGACGGCTCGACCCCGACCTGTCGGGGGGCCTCCGACACCCAACGCAGGCGGTCAATCAGCGTCGCTCTGCGGTGGCCGTCGGGCCGACGCCACACGGCCCCGAGGGCTCCCAGCCGGAAGACCTCCGATGCAGTCCCGATGTACACAGCCAGGGGTGCGATGCGCCGCCTATCGGCGCTGGATTCGATAGCCAGGGCCCACTGTGTCGCTTCGCGCTCGCTGGGGCAGACGACAAGAATCGGGGGCAGGCCCTCGACGCTCCAGGGATTCCCCTCGGAGACCAGATAGGCGTACCACCCGGCCACTCGCGTCCGGCGGTGGGCCATCGGCGCTCCCGCCCGATCCCAGGCGACGAAGAACGGGGCCTGCCAGCAGCCGGACCTCAAGGCTGCGTACGCCTCCACACCCGGCGGACACCAGCGGCCCCCCGGGCAGCGAGTCCAGGGGAGGGAGCGAGCCTCATCGAGACTCACCTCTTCGTCCTCGCGGATGACCTCCGCGATGTCTGCGAAGAAGGCATTCAGGGCGGCCGCAGTCTCCAGGCGAGCCACGCGGGCCAGAAGCTCGCGCCGTCCGATGGCGTAGCGGCTCTCTATGTCCTCCCTGCTCGCACCCATTGCCCGGGCCAGGGTGTGGACGCCGCCCTCCGTCAAGTAGTAGAAGCGCCGGGGATCCAGCTCCGGCGAGGTGGGGATGACCCAGTCGGTCCAGCCCGCCTCTCGAAGGCTGGCAAGCGCCTTCTGGGCCATGAAACCATCCACGCCGAGCAGGGCGGCCAGGCCTTCCTCCTCCAGGAACGGGAGCCTCGCCAGCCAGAGCAGGGCACAGCCTCTGGCAAGAACTCCTGGAGCGGCCACCGTTGCTCGGGCTCGAGGACGTGGCCGAGCGGCTTCGCTGCTACGGCATCGAGGCCGTCATCGACGGCCAGAGCGAACGGTGGCTAACGCGCCAGCGCCGCTGGCACGAGCGCCAGATGGCGCCGCTCAGTCGGTGGGTGGCCGTCGATCCATCGAAAGACTCGAAACGGGAGCAGAGAGAGGATGTTGACCTGGACAAAGCTGCATGAAGACGACGGGCTGGAGGCCCGCTGCCACCGGCACCTGGCCGCCGCCCGCAAGAAGGCCCTGGCCCTGGGCCTGAACCGCTGGCTCTACCCCTTCCAGTTCGAGGACGTGGTGCGGGCCAGCCTGAAGCAGAGTCTGCTCCTCACCTACCAGATGGGCCTGGGCAAGACGCGCGTCACCATTGCCCTGGCTCTGCTGTACGGCTGCCAGCGAAACCTGCTCGTCGTCCCCAAGCGGCTGATGGGCGAGTGGGTGACGGAGTTCCGCGCCGTCGGCCTGGCCAGCGAGCTTCACGTTGTGGAGACGCTGGAGGACTGCCGGAACGTCAGGCGCTTCAATCTCGTGGCCATCACCGACCTCTGGCGACTGCCGGACGACAGCCCCCTGCGCGGCGCCGGCGACGACCGCTACCGTCGGGGCGCCAACTACCGCTCGCACCTGCGGGGCGACCGCGTCGTCGAGGACATGGGCCTGCGCCACAGCCTGGCCTCGGTCCTGCGCAAGCGGTTCGGCTTCATCGCCGTGGACGAGGCCTACTCCCTCAAGGACATGGAGGCGAACCAGACGAAGGCGGTGACCCACCTGCGGGCCAAGCACAAGGTCCTCCTCACCGGCACGCCGGTGCGCGGCTACCCCAACAACATCCTGTCGCTGCTCAACTGGGCCTTCGGCAACGGCTCCGCTGTCTGGCCGGAGTACAGCTTCTTCGTCGAGGGGGCGGTCGAGAAGTTCCTGCGGCGCTTCGGCACCTACGTCTACTACGACGAGCAGCACCGGCGCACAGGGGACCGGGGGAAGAAGAAGCTCCTGCCGAAGATCCGCGACCCGCAGGGCTTCCAGGAGATGCTGGCCCCCAAGATGATCCGCCGCCTGAACACGGAGCCGGAGGTGACGGCGGCGGTGCGCATCCCGGAGCCGCACCTCCACTACGAGGCCATCGAGATGGACGACCGCCACCGCCGCGCCTACCAGGTGGTGCTGGCCGACTTCCGCGCCTGGTACGAGGCGGCGAAGGAGGAGGCCGAGGCCGAGGGGCGCACCCTGGGCCGGCAGCAGATCCTGCCCAAGCTCACCGCCCTCATCGGCTGCGCATCCTTCCCCCAGCTGCTCGACCCCGACTGGAAGGAGCCCACGGCCAAGCAGCGGCGGGCGCTCCAGATCGTCCAGGACGCCCTCGGCGAAGGGCGCAAGGTCATCCTCCTCTCCCGCAATAAGGAGGGCGCCAGGTGGATTCACAGGCGCATCGAGCGGCTGGCCTGCGATCCCCTGTACGTGGACGGCGGCGTCAGCCTGGAGCTGAACCGCCGCACGTGGACCTCGCCCCGCATCGAGCGCATCGACGCCTTCCGGCGCAGCCCCTTCCACCGGGTGCTGGTGGCCACCACGCCCTGCCTGGCCGAGGGGCTGAACATCCCGGAGGCCAGCGTCGTCGTCTTCCTGGACTACGACTGGGTGCCATCGGTGATGGCCCAGGCCTTCTCGCGGGTGCTGCGGCCCCAGCAGGAGCGGGACGTGAACGTTCACTTTCTGACCTGCCGGGGGACCATCGAGGAGTACATGGAGCTGCTGTGCGACTGCAAGCGGAAGGCCATCGCTGAGGGGCTGGACTACGAGGAGTACGACTTCCGGCTGGAGGACCTGCCCGACATCAAGGCCTACGCCGAGGCCCTGGTCACCAGCTCGGAGGTGCTGGAGAAGTTCACCCGCCGCCGCTTCGTGGCCGGCTACGAGCGCGAGGAGGGCCAGGGGGACTAGCCCTGGCCCCCCTCGGTCAGTCATAGACGGTATCGACGATGTATCCTGCCCGACCGGGGCAATCGAAGCCACCCGCGTTGGGCATCTTGTGCTTCCTCAGGCGAGTATCGCGACGGGTGAATCGCTTGCCGCAGTACAAGCATTCGACCACGTACCGGAGGCCAGGAGGCCGAACGGTGCGCCGTAGACGTCGCTGCACCGTCCTCCTCGGTGAGGTAGCTCGTTGGAGAGGGCGAGCGACGCCCCAGACTTCGACTTCGAAGACAGGAACGAATGGCTGCGTCGTGATCTCGATGCTCTGAATCCTATCGACGCGGTAGGCACGAATCTGACCGCCGTCTACCCGCCGCGCAAAGAAAAGGAGGTTGCCGGCCTGTGTTCGGCGGAGTGAGTATGGTTCTACCCGCCGCGTGGAGCCCTGATAGCCCAGGTCGATGCACAGACGGTTGGCTCCCGCAAACCGAATAGCCTCCAGTGGCACGCCGACTCCCCACCGCCACACCGTCGGCGGGGGTCGCCAAGCCGCCTCTACGTTCCCGCCAACCGGCACAGCCTGTAGTGGGGCAGGAGCTGCCTCCCGCCCCTCCAGCCAGGCGAAGAGGCCCGCGAGCTCTGACCAAAGGGTTTCAAACGGCGGTAGCTGTGGAAGCTGGTGCCCCAACATGTTGGCCCACTCGGCCTCTAACTCGCTTCGGTACGGCGACGCCTCCAGGGTCGCCAGGGTTGGCACGACCATCCCCTTGTGCTCACACTTCGCCTGGAGGACTTGCATGATCAGGTCCGGGGCGACTCGCAAGTCGGGACGCCGATAGAGGTTGATGATGTCATACAGGTCACGAGGGCGGCCCCGCTCCCCCATCGCCCTCAGCTTCTCGGCAAAGACCTCCTCGAAGGCATAGCAATAGATCTGCGGCGGGCCCGGAAGTTCGTCGGGGTAGGGATGCGCAATCGGTCGCAGGACAGGCGGCTGCACCAGGACTTCGTCTGAGGTCAGGTCGAGCTTGATCCGTGGAAGGTCACCCCGAGGGTTGCGGGGACCCCTGTAGTAGATGCGGCCCTCCACGTAGGCACCGCTGGCACTCGCATCGAAGCGGAGGGTGTCAGGC